>JASIJW010000620.1:0-6897 GCA_030050035.1 Acidobacteriaceae bacterium
TCCTTGCGAATCACACACATACAGCGATGACCGTCAATTAACTGCAGTAGAATCAAACACATGCACACAGCCGGTGGGGGAGGGGGATTATCCCGGTCCAGGGTACAAATCGACGCGATACCCGGCATCATGCACCTGCAATGGAAAGGAGTGTTTTACCGAGGACTAAACCCATCCTGGAACCTCAACGAACTGCCAGAGGAACCTCATGCGGAATCGAACGCGCATCGCAGGAAAAACATTTTTCAGGAATCCGAAAATTTCTTCCGGTTTTCGGTGTGCAAGTTTCGTTCCTTGAACCGCTTGTCAAAACTTAATTTCACAGTCTCACAGAAATAGGCGCATGCTTTAACCGCAGAAAAGCGATGGAACCGAGCCCATGCGCTCGCCGCAGCGAAATCAGACCTGAATGGTGCGCGACGCGCTAAAATTGTTTTCATGCTGCAGTCTTGGTTTTCCCGTTATTCTGCGCGCCTGGCCTGCGCCGGGCTGGTCATGTTTTCGCTGGCGCTTCACGCCCAGGACAACGAGCGGCGCGGCCGCAAGTACAAGGCTCCGCCGCCCTCCTCGACGATCGAGGTAACGGTGCTCAAAGCCGACAACGGCAAGCCCATCGAGGCCGCCGCCGTTATCTTTCACCCCATCGAGGGCGACAAGGATAAGGGCTCGATGGAGCTGAAGACCAACGAAGACGGCAAGGTAACGATCGATGTTATTCCCATTGGCGACACCGTGCGCATGCAGGTAATCGCCAACGGCTTCCAGACCTACGGCCAGGACTACAAGATCGATAAGGCGCAGATGTCGATGCAGGTGCGCATGAACCGACCCGGCGCGCAATACTCGATTTATAAGAACAACAATACGGCGGCAGATAACTCCGGCAGCGGCAACAGTTCGGGCGGCAATTCCGGCGGTTCGGGCAAGAGTGGCAGCAATCAGGGCGGCTCAAACTCGAGCAATCAACAGCAGAACCAATCGCAGAGTCAGCCGCAGAAATAGCGCTCCCGGATGCGGCGTCTCACTCCGGCCGGTTCAATGCCCACACGGTCTCTATGTCTGCAAGACTTTTGACTGGCAAAGCGGCTCTCGTCACCGGCGGAGCGCGCCGCATCGGCCGCAGCATTGCTCTGGCGCTGGCCGGCGCCGGGGCCGATGTGGCCATCACCTATCGAGCCTCGCAGGATGAAGCGGCCCGGACAGCTGCGGAACTGCGCGCTCTCGGCGTGCGTGCCGCGGCGATTGAGTGCGACGTCCGTTTGCAGCAGTCCGTGCGCCGCGCCGTTGACGAAGCTGTGGCCGCTTTCGGCCGACTGGATTTGCTCATCAACAACGCCGCCGTTTTCGCCAGCGCACCGCTCGAAAGCATTACGCTCGACGAGTGGGACGCGGTGTTCGAGACCAACGCTCGCGGCCCATTTCTTGTTGCGCGCGAGGCGCTGCCGCACCTTCGCGCCGCGCACGGGCGCATCGTCAACATCGGCTCGCTCGGCGGCCTGCGCCCCTGGGCCGGCCACGCGCATTACTGCAGCTCGAAAGCCGCGCTGCACATGCTCACCCAGGCCATGGCCAAGTCCTTCGCTCCCGAGGTGAGCGTAAACTGCGTCGCGCCCGGTTGGATTGAAGTGGAAGAAAGCGCGCCCAAAGCCGATATCGACGAGGGGAGCCGCAACCAGCGCTTTGCCGAAAAGACGCCGCTCAAACGCAACGGCACAGCCGCCGATGTAGCCGCAGCAGTGCTCTTCTTTGCCACCGGACCCAGCTTCATCACCGGCCAGATTCTGGCAGTCGATGGCGGCCTGGGCCTGATTTAGCGGTTCAGTCCAGCGATCATTTCGAAAACAGCCTGCCCCAGAAGCCCTTCTTCGCCGCCGCGCTGCGCGCCGCTTCTGCGGAAGTAGACTCGTAGAGTTTTGCGTCGAACCTGAGCGGGTCACGATCGCGCAAGCCCACAGGTTCCGGCTGCGGTGGCAATGCAACGCCGTCCACAGCCGCGCGAGGATTCGATACAAAGAGCCGCTCGGCCGTTTCAACTCCGGCGCGCTGCGCCACGTAATCGTATCCCTTCTTCAAATGCGGAGGCCGGCGCGTCATGCCGTGCGCGTCGCTGGCGATGAAGTGTATCCAGTTGCGATCCAGCAGTTCGTTCGAGAACGCTTCGGCCGCGCGGCCAAAGCGTCCGTAAAGAGATGCCGAAGTCACCTGCGCAAGGCAGCCGCTGCCCAGCCAATCGGCAAGCAGTTCCGGCCGCCGCAGCACTGCTGGATAGCGCTCCGGATGCGTCACGATCAGCGTATAGCCTGCATTGCGCAGTGCAAACATCGCTTCATCCATTCCCGGCGGAATCACCATGCTGGGAAATTCGATCAGCAGATACCCTTTGCCGTCGATCGAGTAGCGCGGTGAGTGGGCGCAAGCCTCGGCGATATTATCGGCCGACATGTGAAAGTCGCATCCAAGGCTCAGCGCAATCGTCCCCTTCAACTGTTCGCGCAGCTCCTCAAACCGCTCGGCAATCAGCGCCGGCTGATAAGGTATCTCTTCTTTCGCGTGAGGCGTGCAGACAATGCGCGTCACGCCTTCAGCGGCAGCGCTACGCGCCATCTCGAGCGAGGTTTCGAGATCGGGCGCTCCGTCATCCACGCCATAAATGAGGTGATGATGAATGTCGATCAATGCTACGGTTTCCTTGCCGGTTTTTCGCTACGGTTTCCTTGCCGGTTTTTCAACGCATAGCTAGGGACGACATCATTGACGCAAAGACCTTCCAGCCATCCGCCGATCCCAGCAACTTTTCACTGGATCGGTCGGGATGCGGCATCATGCCGAGCACGTTCCGGTTCTCGTTCAGGATGCCAGCGATATTCGCGAGCGATCCGTTGGGATTTGCTTCCGGCGTGATTCCGCCTTCCGGCGTAGAGTAGCGGAATGCGATGCGATCCTCGCTCTCAAGGCGCCGCAGCTCTTCCTGAGTGCAGAAATAATTCCCTTCCATGTGGCCGATGGGAACCTGAAGCACTTCGCCCTTCTTCAACTGATTGGTGAAGGGGCTGTCGGCGGTTTCACAGCGCAAGTGCACCTGGCGGCAAATGTATTTCAGGCCCGCATTTCGCATCAGCGCGCCAGGCAGCAGCCCGGCTTCGGCAAGAATCTGGAAACCGTTGCAGATGCCCAGAACAAGGCCGCCCGCATCGGCGAATTTCTTCACCGATTGCATCACCGGCGAAAATCGCGCAATGGCGCCGGTGCGCAGGTAATCCCCATAGGCAAAGCCGCCGGGAACCAGCACCGCGTCCACGCCCTTCAGGTCCTCGGAATCATGCCAGAGAAGGGTTACCGGCTGGCGCGCCAGCTCTGCAATCACGTGATACGTATCCTGATCGCAGTTCGATCCGGGAAACACAAGTACGCCGAACTTCATGGTTCTAGGGTACCAGTTTTGCGCATTCGAATCACTTGGCAGTCGCGGGAGCGGGTTGTTGCGCGGACTTCTGAGGCGCCTGCTGCGCGGCCTGCTGCCTGAGCACGGCCAGCGTTTTCAGGCCGGCGAGCGGAGCTTCCAGCGCGCCCACCCGGTCACCGTTCGGGTCGTGCACCGCGACGCGCAGAAAATACTCGCCTTTCACCGGCGCCTGGATGGTTTGCATCGCGGTTAAACCCTTGGCCATAGCCTGATCGAAGCGCTCCTGCGGCAAAGTGAGCGTTGCGCGGGTTGCGGCGATGTTTACTACCTCCCCATCAGGCGTATACAACATGGCAGCAAACTCCAGCACGCCGTGGTGAACGCCATCTGCGCTCACGGTAAACTGCACCCCGCTCAGATCGACAAGATACTGCATGATGTACGTCCGGTAGGGCGGCTTCATGAGCTTCGCGTTGGGCTCCGCGCTTGCCGTGAGTTTGTCCGTAGTTTCATCACGCGGCACAAGGAACGCGTCGAAGAAAATCTGCGTTGCATCCGGTCCGCCGCGCAGCAGCGCCGCCGTCATTGCAGACTCCGGCAGAACCTTACTTCCGGCAAGCACGACGGCAGGATCGTCGGCATAGTAACCGTTGCGGTAAGAAAGGTGCACGCCCGACGCTGTGGCCTTGATCGAAATCGCCCGGTACCGGCCATCCCACTTCGAGTCCGGCGGCGTAAAGGAGACGGTGTAGTAATTCTCGCCGTAATTGACTGCCTTTTCGACAGCCTCCTTCAGCCCGTTGGTGTTGTAGAAGGCTTTACCGCCAGTTTCGGCCGCGATCATGTCCATGGTGGCGTGCTCGGCATTGGTCTGGTTCAGAAACTTGCTATTGTTCGCGGCAAACGCGCCTGGATTGGTCCGCATGCTGTGCACCAGGCTTTGCCCGCTTTGCGAGGCGCTGAGCGCCGGATTGGTGAACAACCCACGCCCATCCACGGGATAAACGGCAACTCGGCTGCGCGCCAGCAGGTCGGTTGTCTTGCGCACATCGTCTTGAAAACCGGCAGCAGCGCCGAAGGGATCCTTGAGCGTGTCATCGGGCAGAATGTTGAGCGGAAACGAGCCTGAAAACCAGATGAGATTCTTTCGGCCTGGCAGCCCCGAGAGATAGCGCGCAAGCTGGTTCATGGCCTCAAGCGTGTAGATCATGCGCATTCGCGCCATCTCTGTCTGCTGCTCGGCCTCGAACTGTTGCAGGTTAGCCACGATGTCGGCCGCTTCGGAATCATCGCTCGGCAGCGTGTCTGCGACGGAATCCGACATCTGCTCTACGGGACCGCCCGAGACCGGATCGTCGAGCAGCGGCGAAGCGTGCAGCCCCTTGTGCTTTTGTTCAATTGCCGTTTTAAGCAATTCCGGATCTGTCGTGAATCCCTGCAGCATGTACAAATGCGTGCTCAGACCGAAGACTGCTATCTGGACTCCGGGGTTGAGCGTAGCGAGATACTTCAGCATCTGCTGGCGCACATATTGCTGATCGTTTATAGGCGTGTTCAGTGCATCGAGCAGCAGAATATTCAGCGAACTGTCGATAGGCACCCGCTGCAGGTTTGTAAAAACATTCGTCCCCAGGTCCAGGCGCTTGACGGGCTCTGCCGGATGCGACGACGACATGTGCTCTTCAAAGCTACGCACCGTCACCGGCTTTCCATCTTCCGTCACGGTGAAATCGCCAGCTTTGAGTCCGTGCACAGGATTCCCGCTGCGATCGAGGGCGAGAATATCTTCGACTACCAGCGGCACCGGCAGTTCGAGCTGATATTGGGAGTTGCTCTTATCCGCGGCGCCCGCGGCGTTTTCCTGCACAGTCTTTTGCGCATTTGCCGCGGTAGTCTGTGCCGGTAACAATGCGGACGTAGCCATAACGAAAGCCACAACACACAGCATCCTTAAACGGCATCCCTGGACACGCCAGCCAACGAAACTAATCTGCATAAAAAGACGCTTCATGTGGTCTTGAGCATCATATCCTGCTCATGTTCACATGATGGGAAAAATTTGCGGACCCATTACCTCGACTGCCGCACCGTGGAGAAACCGCTCCTCAGGAACGCGGAGCGCAAGTGGACTCGCGCAGGATGAAGCGCGTCTTGTACTCGAGGCTGGTCTTGTTCTCCACGCCCTGGATTTCTTCAAGCAGCGCGCGAAAAGCCAGCCCGGCGATTTCGCGCGGAGAGAACTGGATGGTGGTCAGCGCCGGCTGCGTAAATCGACTGAGCGTGAGATCGTCGAAGCCAATCAGCGCGATGTCGCGGCCGGCCTGCATTCCGCGCGAAGCGAGCGTTTTGAGCGCCCCCACAGCGGCCACATCGTTGCAGCAGAGCACCGCCGTCGGCGGCTTGGGCAGGTTCAGCAGCCGCGCCATGCCTTCGGCGCCGCCGTCCCAGGTGTGATCGCACTCTGCAACCAGATCTTTATCAAGCGTCATACCTGCCAGCTTCATCGCCTTGCGCAGGCTTTCGTAGCGGTTTTTCATGCTGCTCCAATGGAGCTGACCGCTGAGATAGCCGATGCGCTCATGCCCGTAATCCACAAGATGCCGGATTGCGTCGCGAAATCCGGTGACGTAATTGATGCGAACGTTGCGCACCTTCTCAAGGTCACGGTCCGCGCCGGCGTAAACGACGGGAACATCGATGGAGCTCTTGGCAAGCTGCTCCTCCATGCCGAAGGTCAGCGCCGCAATGCCTTCCACCTGCCGCTCCTGCATGCGCTGGGCACAGATGGCGATGTGATCGGGATGCGTTTCAGTATCCGCGAAGCTGACAAGAACTTCGTAGCCTTGCTCGACGGCGGCGCGCTCGAAATAGAGAATGACTTCAGAGAAGAACGGATTGCCGCCGCTCAGCTCGGAGACAATGAGACCCACTGTATGGCTGCGCCCGCGAGCCAGCGCGCGCGCCTGGAAATTAGGCCGGTAGCCCACTTCCTGAATCACGGCCTGCACCCGCCGCACCAGCCGCGGATCGACCGTTTCAATCTGATTGATGACCCTCGAAACCGTGGAGTGGGAAACGCGGGCCCGCCGGGCGATCTCTCTGATGTTCACTTGCTCTCCTTAACCATTCCGCCGGCGAGCGGCCACAGCGCCTGCGGGACCGGTACCCGCAACGCATCGAACCCAATAGGCTCCGCACCGGAAAAAGCAGTATATCAGCCAGAAAATAAAAACCCATGGAGCTTTTCGCCCGTTCGAGCAAACTTGCCCAATCGCGCAGCCCGGCTGGTTTACTTGCGCCCCGGCCAGAAGCGCACCACGTAGAAACCGCCGATCAAAAGCAGGACAATGCCGCCCCACACGCCCGGATGATAGTTCGACAGCACCACCGCCGGCGGATGCGACCACTCGCGCATCGCGGTGACGAAGATGATCACCCCGTAGACCAGCAGCAGAATCCCGATGAAGAACCAGACCGGCAGCATCTCTTGCCGT
>JASIJW010000079.1:0-4486 GCA_030050035.1 Acidobacteriaceae bacterium
CGGTGTGGGTCGTTGTGTTCACCGTTGTCTATCTCGTGGGAAGGTAAGCCGCATGCCCGAGGAAGTCCATCTCGAATCAAAAGCGCTAGTCGGTCAGCACATTCACTTGCCGGCGCCGACGGCCTGGCCCATCGTGCTGGCCTTCGGATGCGCGATGCTCGCCGCCGGCCCGCTCACCAGCATGGGCATTGGCCTGCTTGGCGTGGTGTTGATGGTGGCCGGCTGCGTAGGCTGGTTCCGCCAGGTGCTGCCGCACGAGAAACACGAAGAGGTCGAGGTCCTCGATCTGCCCATCGTCATCGAGTCGAAGCGCAAGCTGGTCGAGCGCATCCAACTCGATCCGCGGCACCGCGCGCACGTGCCCGTTGAGGTCTACCCGGTTGCGAGCGGCATCAAGGGCGGCATCGCCGGCGGATTCGCCATGATCGTTCCGGCGCTGATCTACGGGCTCATCGCGCAGCACAGCATCTGGTATCCGATCAATCTGCTGGGCGGCGCCGGCGTGGCCAACTGGCGGAATCCTTCTGTCGCCGACATCGCCGCATTTCACTGGCAGGGCCTGCTGGTCGCCACTGCCATTCACATCACCACGTGCCTGTTCGTCGGCCTGCTCTACGGCGCCATGCTGCCTATGCTGCCGCGCCATCCAGTCATCCTTGGCGGCATTCTTGCTCCGCTGCTGTGGACCGGCTTACTGCATTCCTTTATGGGCATCATTAATCCCGCACTCGCCGACCACATCGCCTGGGGATGGTTCCTGATTTCGCAGGTCACCTTCGGCATCACAGCCGGTTTAGTCGTCGTGCGCCAGGAGCGCATACGCACCGGTCAGTCGCTGCCGTTTGCCGCACGTCTGGGCATTGAAGCACCCGGCCTGATGTTCTCGCGTCCGGAGGCAGGTCCTCCGCGTGGCAAGGGGAAGCATTGATGCGTACCGCTCTTGTCATCTCAGCCGCGGCGCTCGCGGTGCTCCTCGCTGGTTGCGGCTCTCATCGCGTCATACCCACAGCGCCCGCGCGCCCTGAAGACGTGCTCGACTTTGCCACGCTGTACGGCCAGAACTGCGCCGCCTGCCACGGCAAGAACGGCAGCGACGGCGCGGCAATGAATCTGGCCAATCCGCTGTACCAGGCGCTGGTCGACGACGCCAGCCTGCGCAAGTGGATCTCCGCAGGCATGCCCGGCACGCAGATGCCCGCCTTTGCTCAATCGAATGGCGGCATGCTCACCGACGCGCAGATCAACGCCATCATTGCCGGAATGCGAGAGCAGTGGTCGCGTCCTAATGTCTTCGCCGGCGCGCAGCCGCCGCCCTACGCGCAAGACAAGCCCGGCGATCCGCATCGCGGCCAGCAGACCTATCAGCAACGATGCGCCGTCTGCCACAGACAGGAGCGCGGCCAGATCACCGACCCCGTCTATCTTGCGCTGACTAGCGACCAGGCCCTGCGCAGCATCATCATCGCCGGCAACCCGGAAATAGGTCATCCCGACTGGCGCCACGATGCCGCGGGGGGCAAATCCGCTGTGCCGTTGTCTGCTCAGGATGTGGACGACATAGTGACCTATCTTGCAAGTTTGCGGAACCCCGCGCCTGCCACTGCTGGAATACCGTCCGGAACGGGTTCCAATCCCACGGCCGCACCGGCCGGGAGGTAATGAGTTGAACGAAAGCGAACGATTCCCGGGCCAGAAGAACGCCCCCACGCCCAACGGCAATACGCCGACAACCGATCCCTCGCATCAGGTCAGCAATCAGGCCGGCAATCACGCGAGCAACGAGGATCCGCGCATTGTTTCGCGCCGCTGGATGCTGCTCAAAGCCGGCGTCGCGCTGAATGGCATTGTCGGCCTGGCGCTGGCGGTTCCGATCGTGCGCTACATCTTCGGTGCGTGGCGCAGCGATAACAGTTACAAGTCGTGGGTCTCACTCGGTTCGGCTGACTCGTTCCCGGCCGGTCAAACGCGACTGGCCGTCTTCAGAAATCCCTTCAAGCGCTCGTGGGACGGCGAGACAGACAACGTAGCCTGCTACGTGCGCCACGACGGAAACAATCAGTTCCGCGTCTTTGCCATCAACTGCGCGCACCTCGGCTGCCCGGTCCGCTGGTTCCCGCAATCGCAGCTTTTTATGTGCCCGTGCCATGGCGGCGTTTATTACGCTGACGGCTCCCGCGCATCCGGCCCGCCCGAGCGCGGCCTGTTCACTTACGACTGGAAAGTCGAGTCCGGTCAGTTGCAGATCGATGCCGGCCAGATGCCCACGCTCGCCAACACCGCGAAGCTCGTCAACATCGACATTGGCGGAGGAAACTCTCCATGCCGCGGGTAAAGAATACGGCGCAGCGCGTCTACAGCTGGTTTGAGCAGCGCCTCCAATTCGAAGCGCCGGTCAAAGATGCCGTGCTGCACCAGGTGCCGCGCAACACGGCGAGTTGGTGGTATGTCTTCGGCAGCGCCGCCTTCACGCTGTTCATGCTGCAGATCGTCACTGGCGTTCTGCTGGCGTTGGTCTACGTCCCTTCGGGGGCTCAGGCCTGGAACAGCCTGAACGTGCTCAACCACCATATCCCTCTCGGCTGGTATCTGCGCGCCCTGCACGGTTGGGGCTCCAACTTCATGGTCGCCATCGTGCTCATTCACATGGCGCAGGTGTTCCTGTTTGGCGCATACAAGTTTCCGCGCGAGCTCACCTGGCTTGTCGGCGTATTCCTGCTGTTGATGACCCTGGGCATGGCCTTCACCGGCCAGGTGATGCGCTTCGATCAGGACGCATACTGGGGCCTCGGCATTGGCGCATCCATTCTGGGCCGCGTTCCTTTCATCGGCGGCGGCCTGGTTCACCTGCTTTTAGGCGGTCCCATCATCGCCGGCGAAACCCTTTCGCGCTTCTTCACGCTCCACGTCTTCGTGATTCCCGGCGCGCTGCTGCTCTTTGCGCTCGTCCACGTCTGGATGGTGCTCAAGCTCGGAATCAACGAGTGGCCGATGCCGGGCCGCGTGGTGCGCCGCGCCACCTATATCCAGGAGTACAACCGCCTAGCGCACGAGGACGGAATTCCCTTCGTCCCCGGCGCCTTCTGGAAGGATCTCGTATTTTCCGGCGCAATTTTGGCCGCCGTTGGCGTCTGCGCATTGATCTTCGGTCCCTTCGGGCCCGGCGGCCAGCCCGATCCTGCCATCATCCAGACCGTTCCCAAGCCCGATTTCTTCTTCCTCTGGATCTACACGCTCCTCGCCTATTTGCCGCCCGCGCTTGAGACGCCGTTCATTCTGATCGCTCCGATCATCGGCATCGCCATTTTGCTGGCGATTCCCTTCATCGCCGCCGAGGGCGAGAAGAGCTGGCACCGGCGCCCGGTGGCCGTTCTTGCCGTCTCATTCCTCGCGGTCAGCTTTGGCGTTCTTACGCAATATGGCACTACTACACCCTGGAGCCCGCACATGGACGCGTGGAGCAGCAATCCTGTTCCACCCAAGCTCATACGTCAGGCTTCGCCTGTAGTGCGCCAAGGCGCAACTGTCTTTCAGGGTAAGCAATGCCGCAACTGCCACTCGATCGGCGGCGTCGGCGGCGAACGCGGCCCGGCGCTCGATAACGTCGGCTCGCTCATGACGCTCGACGAGTTGCGCTTCAAGGTTGTCACCGGCGGCGGCAACATGCCAGCCTACGGCAAGAATCTTACGCCGGCTGAGATCGAGGCGCTCGTCGCTTTTCTAGATACCCTGCACCCTGCGGGCGAGCATCCGGCGGTCAATCCTGCCAAGCTGGGACTTGAAAGCGCGCACGCCGGCACCGGCGAAGATATTCCGGCGACAAAGAGCAGCGGGCCCTGATCGAATTTTTGACCGGGACTCCGATCGAAGGAAATGATTGATTCGACCACCATCTCCGATCTCTTCACTCAGTGGGACGTTCCCTGGATCGTCACGACGGAGCTGGTGCTGGCTGCGGCAATTTACACGCGCGGCTGGGCGCGCATCCGGCGCACGCGCCCCGCGCAGTTTCCCCGCTGGCGACTGTACTCGTTTCTCGGCGGCATCCTCGCGCTCTTCGTCGCCGTCGCCTCGCCGCTCGATACTTTCAGCGAATCGCTTCTCTTCATGCACATGGCGCAGCATTTTGTGCTCATGTCCATTGCGCCGCCGCTTATCGTTATCGGGGCGCCCGTTGTCCCCATGCTCCGCGGCCTGCCGCGCTGGTTTATCCGGCTGCTGCGTCCGCTGTTTGTCACGCATGCGCTGCCGGCGATCGGAAAATTCCTCACCCGCCCGCGCGTGGCCTGGCTCGCCATGGCTGCCGCCTACATTGGCTGGCATATTCCCGCTGCGTACGAGTTCGCGCTCTCTTCTGAGAACTGGCACAACTGCGAACACGCCTGTTTCTTTTTCACCAACCTCATGTTCTGGTGGCCGGTGATCCGTCCCTGGCCTTACCGCACATCGCAGTCGCGGTGGATTCTGATCCCTTATCTGCTGCTGGCCG
>JASIJW010000621.1:0-4322 GCA_030050035.1 Acidobacteriaceae bacterium
CACAACGCGCTATTCAGAAGGCGGGCGGCGAGGCCGAGATCGTGCCGGCGGATGTGACCAAAGGCGACGACGTTCGCAATCTGGTGGAGACGGCGTGGAAGCGGTTCGGATCGGCTGACATCCTGGTGAACAACGCCGGCATGGAGCACCGCTCGGATTTTTGGGATACGACCGAGCAGGAATACGACAAGGTGCTAGCGGTGAATCTGCGCGGACCGTTTTTCCTGACCCAAGAATTCGTCCGCAGGCTTCGCGCGGCGAAGAAGCCGGGACGGATCGTGAATATCAGCTCGGTGCACGAGGACATGGCTTTTCCGGGATTTTCCACGTACTGCTGCAGCAAGGGCGGCATGCGGATGCTCATGCGCAATCTGGCGGTGGAACTGGGTCCGCTGGGCATTACGGTGAACAACGTGGCGCCGGGCGCGATTGTTACGCCCATTAATAAGGCGCTGCTCGAGGACAAGCCGAAGCTTGAAGCGCTGATAAAGAATGTTCCGCTGGGCCGACTGGGCACGCCGGAGGACGTGGCCGGGATGGTGGCATTTCTTGTCTCCGACGATGCCGCCTACGTGAGTGGCGCCACGTTTGTGATCGACGGCGGACTGATGCGGAGCTATCACGAACAATGACGGAAACCGAGACCCTGCGGAGGTGATTTCGGTGCGCGGGGTGGAGATCAATGGCCGCAAAGATCGAAGATTACGCCCTCATCGGTGATATGGAGGCAGCAGCGCTGGTCGACCGCAATGGCTCCATCGACTGGCTTTGCTGGCCTGATTTTTCCTCCGAGGCGTGCCTCGCCTCACTGCTCGGAACGCCGGACAACGGCTACTGGAAGATCACGCCGGTTGAAGGTGACTGGAACTCAACGAGACGATACCGCGACCACACGCTGATTCTCGAAACTACATTCGAGAATCCGGGTGGCGCGGTGCGGCTTATCGATTTTATGCCGCCGCGCGGCCGCCACTCAGACGTGGTGCGGATTGTGGAAGGCGTACGCGGCAGCATGCCGATGCGCATGCAGCTTGCGCTGCGCTTCGAGTATGGCCACGTCATTCCCTGGGTCACCGGCATTAACGACGGTATTCGCGCGGTTGCCGGCCCAAATCTTGCGATCCTGCACGCTTCGGTTCCGGTGCGCGGAGAAGACATGACCACGGTGGCTGACTTTACCGTGCACAAAGGCGAGCGCGTGTGGTTTACGCTCACCTATAGCAACTCGTGGGAACTCGACCCGCCGCAGATCAACTGGGAGAGCGCACTCAAGGATACGCTGCGCATCTGGCGGACCTGGAACAAGCGCCTGAAGTACAAGGGTAAATACCGCGAAGGAATCGAACTGTCGCTGATGGTGCTGAAAGCGATGACCTTCCGGCCAACGGGCGGCATTGTGGCCGCTGTGACCACATCGCTGCCCGAGCAGATTGGTGGAGTGCGCAACTGGGATTATCGCTACTGCTGGCTGCGCGACTCAACCTTTACGCTGCTGGCGCTGATGAACGGTGGCCACTTTGATGAGGCCGCCGCGTGGCAGGACTGGCTGCTGCGCGCGCTTGGCGGAAGCCCCGACCAGGTGCAGATCATGTACGGCCTGCGCGGCGAGCAAAGGCTCACGGAAAACGAACTCGATTGGTTCACCGGCTACGAAAATTCTCTGCCCGTGCGCGTGGGCAATGCAGCTTCGCTGCAGGTGCAACTGGATATATACGGCGAGATGATGGACTCGTTCTACCACGTGCTGCAGGGACTCAAGCGCCATACTGAAGACGATTTCCGCGTTCTGTGCGTGCTGATGAGACACCTGGAGCAGGTGTGGCAGCTGCCGGACGAAGGGATCTGGGAGACGCGCGGCGGACGCCAGCAGTTCACCTACTCAAAGATGATGGCGTGGGTGGCCTTCGATCGCGCCGTCATGCTCGCCGAGCAGTACGAGTTCAGAGGGCCAATTGAGAAGTGGAAGACGATCCGCGATGCGATTCACGCCGAGATCTGCGAGCGCGCCTTCAGCCGCGAAAAGAACAGCTTTACGGGGGCCTACGGCTCCGAGCATCTCGATGCCGCGCTGCTGCTGATGCCGGTAGTGGGATTTCTGCCGGGCAGCGATGCGCGCGTGAAGGGGACCGTGAAGGCGATCGAGCGCGAACTGATGCCGCACGGTTTCGTGCTGCGCTATAACCCGGCAAAGTTTACGGATGGAATGCCATACGGCGAAGGAGCTTTTCTGGCATGCAGCTTCTGGATGGTTTCGGCGCTCAATGCCATTGGCCGCAAGCGCGACGCGATGGCGCTGTTCGAAAAGCTGCTGGCGGTACGGAATGATCTGGGCCTGCTCAGCGAGGAGTACGACCCGAAGCGCAAGCGCCTGGTCGGCAATTATCCGCAGGCCTTCTCGCACATCGCGCTGGTCAACGCGGCTTTCGATCTGGAGTGCGACGGCGCGAAGGTGCGCAAGCGCTCGCAGCGGCAGGCCGCCTGCAACCCGACAAAGAATACCAAATCGCGGGCTGTGCGGTAAGTTCGCGTAGTATTAGTTCTGCTGCATTTTTGCGTCACCGCAGGTTCGTAAACGATGATCCTTTACCTAATGCGCCATGCCGACGCCGGAAGCCTACGCGGCAATCCTCTGCTCGACTCCAAGCGCGGCCTTGTGAAAGAGGGCAAGGATCAGTGCATGCTGATGGCGCGCGCGCTGAGCGCGCTGAAAGTGCAGATCGACGTGATTGTTTCGAGCCCGCTGAAGCGCGCGCTGCAGACGGCGCAGTTTGTGGGTACGGAGATGGGCTACGACCAGCCGGTGGAGATCAGCCCGGCGCTTGCGCCGCGCGCCAGCTACGCCGATTTCCAGGAGCTGCTGGCCGAGTATGCAGGCTATGAGGGCATGCTGGCCGTGGGACACAATCCGAATATGTTCCATTTTCTGGGCCGGCTCGTCGCCGGTGAAGAGGGCGCGGCGATCCGCGTACGCAAAGGCTCTGTGGCGCGTATCGACATGGAGCACCATCCGCCGCGGCTGCAGTGGCTCATCGATCCGCGGACGGTGCGCAACCTTTACGCCAGCGTGACGAAGAGCTCGCGCCCGAAGACCTCGCGAAAATAGTCCGCTTCCTTGCGCAGCGACCACAGTTCAAGCTCTGCGCCAGTGCGCCCGGGCCGCAGGACGAGGTGAACGCGCTTGGGAAACGCGCGCACCGTGACGCGGAGCACATCGCTGGCGCGGTCCTGATTCAAAGCCTCGGCCAGACGCAGCAGCACGACTCCTTTGTAAATGTGCTGGTGCTCTTCGGCCGGGATGTTGCGCATGGCGCGGTCGCCTGGTTGCGGGCGGCTTTTGCCAAGGTAGCGCGCGATGGCGGAAACAATGGTGCGCTGCAGTTGCGTGTAGCCGTAGATTTCCGAGCTTGACACAATGTATTGCGTGTGCCGGTGATGGCCCTGGTGGTTGATGAATTTGCCGGTGTCGCGCAGCATGGCGGCGGCGGCCAGCCAGCTTTCGTACTCGGCGGGAAGTTGGTGGAGATTGCGCAGCTCGTGGAACAATTGCATGGCATGTGCGCGCACCGGCTCTGCCTGGCGCGGATCGACGCCATAACGCCGCGCTGTGGAAAGCACGCTTTCCCAGCGCTCGTGCTCGAACTCGCGGTGCACGTTGGCGCGGGCGTCCTGCTCGGCCAGCATCTGGGCGAGGATGCCGTCGCGCAGGCCGAGTGGCGAGTAGCGGAAGCCGGGCAGTCCGAAGGTTTCGAGAAGCTCGGCATAGACCGCTGTGCCGGCCACGATGATTTCGGCGCGGCGCGGACCGATGCCGGGGATGGCCTCGCGCTCTGGCAGCGAAAGGCGCGCCAGCTTGCCGGCCAGCTTGCGCACTGCCGCCGTAGGCACCATGCCCAGCGCGTCGGCGCGCGAAGGCGCAGCTTTGCTGCGCCGGGCTACGGATTTGGCTGCTGCTTTCAGACCCAGCTTGCCGTTGCGAGTGGCGGCCATCCACGCATCGGCCAGCGCCGCCGCGGTGCCGGAGGTGGCAATCACAAGGTGTGTGCCGGCGGGCTGGATTCTGCGGTGCGCGCGGCGCAGCTCACGGGCGATCAATTGGCGCATGCGGGCGAGACCCTCGGCCGGAGCCGGGTCGGAGGGCAGAAACTGTTCGGTAAGGCGCACGGCGCCGAGCGGGAGGCTTACGGTTTCCTTGATATGGCGGCGCTCCGAGATGGTGATCTCGCAGCTTCCGCCGCCCAGGTCGAGCAGCAGCACGCGCCCAGCTGCGCCGGGCTCGCCGCCGGTCACGCCCAGGTGAATCAAACGACCCTCTTCGAGGCCGG
>JASIJW010000622.1:0-18995 GCA_030050035.1 Acidobacteriaceae bacterium
GACCAGAATTGCGGAAATGGATGGCCGGCGACGCCTTCTGGATAGAGCTTGTAGAGCCAGTAAAAGTGGTTGGCATAGCTGGCCAGAATGCCGAAGACTTCGAGCTCAAACCAGCTCATGCGGAGCGCAATGGCGACGATACCAAGCGCAAGGATGAGACCGGCAACGAGCGCATAGACACTGTCCTGGCTGAGCGCCACCGTGGAGAAGGCAAGCAGAAACGCAAGACCGGTTACAAGCTGCGACCGGTAACGGAGTGTGTGCGCCACCATTGCAACAGCGACGATCAGCATGAGGATGCAGTCAAGCGTGTTCGACCGCAGCACTGTCATTGGCGCCACATGATGCATTGCGTAGGTGGTGAAGAAGAATAGTGCCCATCCACCGCCGATTCCTGTGCGACCCACGAGCCGATATCGCTCGCGTTTTTCGAGCCAAATGCCTCCGCCGAGCAGAACGCCGGTTACGGCGTAAATGAGCGCGACGCGCTCGGCGGGTCCCATCGAAATGAGTGCGAGCCGGCCAAGCAGTGCGAAGCCCAGCACCAGCAGAACAATGCCGATCTTCGCGAACAAGTTCATGCCCAAAAACTGTTCAAGGGGCAGATTGGTCTTCAGCCGCTCAAAGACGCTTGTTTGCGGCTTCGCTGGCTCATAAGCTGCAAACGAAGGAACCGTAAACGGCGGTGCTTGCGGCCGCTGTGTTGGTGGTTCGACCGTTGATGAGCTGGGCGCGGAGAACACGGGCTCTTTCCTGTTTACCTGCTCGGTAGGCTCGGGTTTTTTCGCTTCGACCACCCTGGCCGGCACGACGGCAGGCTCAACCTTGTGCTCCGCGTGTGCGTTCACTGATTCCGTAGCCGCAGAGACCTGAACGGGAGCCGTACTTGGTTTCACTGGCACCGGCGCCGGCTCAAGAGTCGGGACAGAAGCGGACTCAAGTTTCGTAACTCGTTCCGAGAGCCTGGCCATCTCACGCCGCAATCCGGCGAATTCGCGTTCCAGGTTAGAGAACGCATCTGAATTCTCTTCGGCGCGGCTTTCAGCGGCCTTGCTTCGAACCAAAGCAACAATCGCAATTGCCGGAATTCCGATTGCCACTCCAAGAGCCAATAAGCCAAGGATTTCCATCGGCGCACCTCAGATACGGACTTCTGTTTCAGTTTCAATGGCCAATGATGCGGCAAGATTTCGAATGCCGCGCAGATCCATCTTTCCCGTACCTAACGTAGGGATCGCATCTACATGAATGAACTGCTTCGGCTTCGGCTTCCACAGCGCGGGCAAATCGCACTGTGCGAACGCATCGAGGACGGGCTCCAGTTTCGATTCCGGCAGCGTGTGGACCACGACGATCCGTTCGCCCTTCTTCTCGTCGGGGACCGCCGTCACTGCGAATACCTGTTCGGTGGCGCCGGCCAACTCGTGCAGCTTTTCCTCGATGCGAATATGAGGCACCATCTCGCCGCCGATCTTGCTGAAGCGTGAGAGCCGGTCGGTGATGGCGAGAAATCCGTCCTCTTCCAGTGTTGCGATGTCGCCGGTCGTGTACCACCCGTCATTCAGCACTTCGGCTGTCTTTGCAGGCTGGCCGAGATAGCCGCGCATCACGTTGGGGCCTTTCACCAGCAGCATGCCCGCAATTCCGGGTAGCATCGGCTGGCCGGTCTCAATATCCACTACCTTTACGCAAACTCCCGGCAATGGATGTCCGATCTTCCCGCGCCTGGCCGCCACCTGCCGGAATCCCGGCGCGCGATAATCTTTGCCGTTGACGGCCACGACGGGCGAGCACTCGGTGCAGCCGTAGCCCTCCAGCGGCCGGATGCCGAACTGGTCCTCAAAGGCCATGGCCAGACGCTCGGGCAACTTCTCCGCTCCCACCAGCACATATTCGAGCGAGCCGAAACTCTCCGGAGTGCAGCGCCGCATATACGCCTGCAGAAACGTCGGGGTTGCAATGAGAAACGTGATCCTGTATTTCTCCACGAGCGCGCCGATCGCCTGCGCATCCAGTGGATTGGGATGGAAGACCACACCCACACCTTGCACCGCTGGCAGCCACAGGCCTGCCGTGAATCCGAAGGAATGAAAGAACGGCAGAATGCCGAGTATCCTATCGCGCCCACCCAGCATGAACACCTGACTTAGCTGACCGATGTTCGACATGATGTTGAAGTGCGTGAGCATCACGCCCTTGGGGTTGCCGGTGCTTCCGCTCGAAAAGATGATCGTTGCCAGATCGTCGATTTCCTTGCTTGAAGAATGTGCTTGCTTTATCGCACGCGCGCTCAACAGGCGCTTCAGCAAACCCACAGGCGCCAGCCACGCCAATGCGAGCGCGCACAGCTTTTCTCTCGGCCCCGGCCGGTCGAGCGCTTCCTCCAGCAGCAGTGTCCGCGCGGGAACTACGAGATTCGGGACGCGCTCGAGAAACGCCTTCGACGTAATCACTACGTCGACACCGCATTGCTCCACGCAACTCGCCACTACCTCGTTTGACGAGGTGTAATTCAGGTTCACCGGCACCCGGCCCATCAGCATTAGCGCATAGTTCGTCAGTGCTCCGCCGACAGAGGGAGGAAGCAGAACACCGACCATCGCCTTTTCTCCGATTTGCTTGCGCAGCCGGAGCGCGATGTATACGGCCTTGTTGAGTGCCGATCCGAAGGACACGCTTGGCGTCTTTCCATCGGCCATGAAGAACTGCCAGGGTTTTTGCCGTGCGGAACGTACAAATGCCCTGTCCAGCGTTCTCATGTGCGGCTTGCGCATCTCGAAGGCCGCTGCGTGCAGTTCCTGCACCGCCTGGCGGACTTCCACAGCCGTCGAGTTGGGCGGCATTGGTTTTCCAAAGCTGACGGTTACGGAGTACGGAATCCGCCGTGGCCTCTTCCAGAGGAAGCGCCCGCGCTCAAAGCTGAAGATGCTTCCCCAAACGCCGTCCAGGTTCACGGGAATGATTGGGACATTGACCCCTTTCATGATCCGCTCCAGTCCGCGACGGAACGGCAGCAGTTGCCCAGTGCGGGTGATCTGCCCTTCGGCGAAGATGCATACGATCTCGCCGTTGCGGAGCGCATCGCTGGCTGAGGAGAGCGAGTGCAACATCTCGCGCGGATGCTGCTCGCTCGAGATAGGAATGGCCTTGACCATCTTTGCGAGGGGCTTGACGAGCGGGTGCTCGTAAATGCCCTGGTACATCAGAAACCGGATTGGCCGGTCCGTAGCCGCCACCAGCAGTGCCACATCCACAAACGACATGTGGTTGCAGACCAGCAGCGCGCCTGCTTTTTCAGGAAAGCTCTCGCGGCCGAGAACGCGCACGCGGTAAACCGTGCGTGTGACGAAGAACAAAATGAGGCGGCCGAACCATTCGGGCAAAAGGTAGAGAACATATGCCGTGCTGACGGCCGTGATGCACGACGCGGCGACAATCACACCGCGGGGATCGAGATGAATGAAAGCGGTAAAAACAAAGTACACGCCTGACGAGATGGCGATGCCCACAAACGAGAGCAGATTGGCTGCCGCGATGATGCCGCCTTTGTCCTCTTGAGCCGGCTTGTGCTGGATGAGTGCATTCACCGGCACCGCGAAGAATCCTGCCCAAAAGCCCAGCAGGCCGAGCAGCGCTGCCGAGCCGGCCATTCCGTGCGATGTGATGCCAAGCGCAAAGCCTGTGCAGGTCATGCCAATCGACCCGAGCGGGATCAGACCGTATTCAATCTTGTTTTCGCTCACCCAGCCGGCGACCATACTGCCGATGCCGATGCCCACGGCAAGCGTCGCATTCAAATATCCGGTTCGGGTCTGACTAACGTGCAGCACGTCGGGCCCATACACCACGATTGTGGCGAACAGCAACGAGCCCAGGAACCAGAAATAAGTGTTGCCGAGCACGGCCAAAAACAGCGCCCGGTCCTTCCGCATCTTCCCGATCTGCACCCATAGATCGCCGGCAATATTCAGCCGGAATGGCTTTTCGGGCGCCGCCGCCGGCACGTTGTCGATCGCCATGCTGGTCACAAATCCAATCGCGGAAAGTCCCAGCAGAACATAACCGGCGTACACCTCGTGCCCGCCGAAGTGCTCGCCCATCCACGCGCCGGCGACCGTGCCGATAATGATCGCCAGAAACGTTCCCAACTCGATAACGCCATTGCCCCATGAAAGAAACTTCTCGGGTAGTAGTTCCGGCAGCAATCCGTACTTCGACGGTCCGAAGAGTGCCGCCTGGCTGGCAACCAGGGTCAGCGCAGCCAACGTAAGGCCCAGCGTATGAGTCGCCAGCCCCGCGGTGGCAAGAAGCATGGAGACGAATTCCATGACCTTGGTCCAGACGGTAACCTGCCGTTTGCTGAACCTGTCGGCCAGCCAGCCGCCCGGCATGCTTAGGAATAAGAAGGGAACGGAAAAGAGGAAGGTCACGACCGAGACAAATGTCTCGCGCTCGGTCTTTGCCAGATTCATCCCGATGACGATCGAGAGCAGCAGGTTGCGCAGAATGTTGTCACTGAACGCGCCCTGAAATTGCGTGGCAATCAGAGCCCAAAAGCCGCGCCTTCGATAAGGAGTGTCCACGACGAGGGGTGCGTCGGGAATGAACGCCGGGGTTTCACTGGAAACAGAAATCATTGGCCTGGACCTCCTTCGAGCAACGAACATGGCATGAGATTAGCCATTGCGAATACCCGAAAAAGGCTCGTCCACACAGTTTCGCGAGTGTCACAAAATTCAGGAGCTATCCGGGAATTCGCCCAATTCTATCCGGGCGGCGTCGGCCAGTACAGAGAAGACGAACACTTTTGGCCCCTTCGGTAATTCCCTCACAGCTGCAGTGTGCGTATCGCAAATAATGGCGCCTGTCTGTTCCAGCCCACGCTGCCACCGCGGACGCCGTGGACTGCGTATCACGAGCAGATCCGGGTCGACCCCCGCAGCTGACAGCATGGTCTTCGCCCCTTCCCGGAAATCGACCCAGTTGGAAACCACTCCAATCAGCTTGTTATTGAGCGAGGGCAGCTCCGGATCGAGCCACTTGTTCGCCGAGCGGATTTTCAGCGTGATCAACTCCATTCCAGCGGGCAAGAGTACTCGTATCGCTTTCTCTTTGCTCGGCCGGCAAAGCGGGACCGCGCCAAGCAATCTTTCCTGATTTGCAGCTTCTTCGACGGAGATGCCTGAAACAGGCCACCTCGTCGATTGACCGATCTCCGTGAGCAGGATCTCTCGGGCATCCGGATCAGGTTCGATGAGCAGGAAGCGATCGGGAGGCGGCGAGGCAATCCATTCCGCCACCCGCTGCCGGATGGCCGCCGCCGGTAACCGCAACTCGCGCACTGCCCGGAAGAACGCAGCGATGTGCTGATCCAGGATCTGCTCCGGTGTTGATGGCGGTGTGGAGTCGTCTTTGACATACACTCCGCTGCCATGCCGGCGCTCGACCCATCCCTCTCGCGCCAATTGCCGGTATCCCGCGCTCACGGTGTTTGGATGAATGCTGAAACGTCGCGCCAGTTCGCGCGTGCTCGGCAGCCGATCACCAGGCTTCAGATCGCCGCTCAAGATCGCCAATGCGACCTGGGTGACCAACTGCCGGTAGATGGGGACCTCGCTTGCCGGTGAAAACCAGAGACGCAACGCAGTCCTCGCTGGCTGAGAAGAGTGGCAATGTAAGAATATAACGGACTCTTACTATGCAGAACCGCCTAACTGGAAACTCCATGAGTCGCGATCGAAGACCAGGATTCCTCGACGGCCTCACCTTCACACTTGCAGTGATGGTGGCCAGCCGAACGCTTATTCTGCGCGACAGGTTTCTAAAAAGGGTTAGGCCAGCCCGCCTCGGCGAAGACTCGGGCCACAGCGCCTCGAGACACAGCATTGTCAGTGGATCGAGGGTACTCGATGCCATTTTTGTGGCACCCGCCCGTGAACCAGTGCGCGCCGCATTGTTGATCTGTCACGGAATTGGCGAGACTGTCGACCACTGGTTTGCCGTGCAGCACCTTCTCGCAGAACACGGCGTCGCGTCACTGGTATTCGATTACGCAGGGTATGGACGCAGTACAGGAGCTGTGCGCTGGGATCAATGCGAAAACGACGCCATTGCGGCCTTCGGGCAATTGCAGGCGCTGGTTCCAGCTTTGCAGCCATCCATTCTCGGCTTCTCCATGGGCAGCGGTGTCGCCGCTGCAATTTTGGATCGAATTGCACCGAAGCATCTTATCCTCTGCGCCGCATTTACATCGTTTCAAGCGGCTGCATGTGTTATCGGATTGCCGAAATGGCTTGCCTTTGTGGCGCCGCCGATCTGGAACACTCTCGAATCTCTTCGCAGCTGCACGTCGCCTGTACTCATCGTCCATGGCGGGCGGGATCGCCTGTTTCCGCAGAAGATGGCATCGGACCTTGCCTTCTGCTGCGGGTCATTCGCGGAACTTGTCATCGTGCCGGACCAGCGGCATAACGAGCCGTTCTACAATCCGCAGCTTTCCTACTGGAATTATGTAGTTTGTCGACTTCTTGCCGATATTGTTCCTTCGGGAGCTCCAACCCAAAACTCGACCCAAACAGGCAAGCTGTTATGACGCCCGTGCGGGTGTTTACAAGTATTTGGCAGTTCCTGCACTCCGATGTAATTGATTGAAAACGCTATGCCAGGCCCTGTCGCACGGAGGAGGTCGTCGATCCGATCCCGACCATATCCAACAACGGTCCCGGAAAAAGCAATAATCTAAAGGAACAAAGCTTCTGGCCAGAAGCTGCTTAAGGGTGATTTGCGCGGCCCGACAGCATCAACTCGACGGCCTTTTCGTTCCGCTTCCTGCTTCCCTTCGGATACATGTCCACTCAAGCTCCATCTCCGGTTCCGGCAGACCTTGTCGGCTCGGTCCTCGTGCTGATTCAGTTCGATGTATGCGAGGAGTTTCGCCTTGATCAACTTCAACAAACCGCAAGCGCGCGGAAATTATCGAAGCCGATCATGAAACAAGCGGCTCCTGCGTATGTCCAATATCAGCGGCCGCCGGTCGTCGAACCACTTGAGCCTCTGATACTGGAAAGTGGCGAACAACTCCAGGGCGAGATCAAGTATTTCGACTACGGAGTTGTCAGCTTAATGTTCCGGCATGAATTCGCGGCTGGTTGGGACACGCTCGTGCAACTGGCCAGTCGCTGGGTATGGGATATCGATTTCGCTTCGCGAGCAGAACCGATCGTCCGCAGATATCTTGAGCGCATTCCCGGAGCGATGGTGAAACCTTACCCGCGCTGGCTGAGCGAGGACTACTTTATCTTTCATATCCGCGAGGCCGCAGGATCTTCCCCAGCCGAACTTGTTCGAAATCATGGTCTCGCGATCGCGCAGTTAGTGCGCGGCGAACGAGTGCCGCTCTCTGAGGGCGAGTGTGCAGAGGTGCTGAACTCGAAGATGTCGTACTACTCCAATGACCTCTCCGTAATTGGATGGAACGCGGCGTTTCTCTATGACACACCGACGGGAGCCGAAACCGCAATTCAGCTCCTCGAGTACGCAAACTCGCAACTGCTCGAATTCCGGCACTACGACGAGCTGCTCACGGAGGTGCTTGCCGGAACCTATGACTCTTTTGGCAAGAACTCCAGGTTGTTTGTACGCTGGCGGCTGGCGAGATCGGCAAATAACCTGCATACGGTGCTGCTTGAAGTTGTCGAGTTAACCGAACGGGCCGACAACGCAATCAAGTTCTTAAGCGACATGTTTGCCGCCCGGCTCTATCGGCTTGCTTCAGCAAGAGTGGGCGTGCCCGATTACAGGGATCTGGTTGAACAGAAGGTAAGGACTGCCGAAGAGCTTTACCACTACATGCTCGACCAGTTCAATCAGAGCCGCGCGTTTATCCTCGAAGCGACCGTCGTAATTATCCTGCTGGTTGAGCTTTACCTCGCCTTTCGTGGAAGGTTTTTCTGAAGAGGGCTGACCGCCTCGCCTTTCATACCGGCTGCGTATTGCCGCGCCGATGGTTTGTAAATTTGATGGCGTGCTAGAATCGCTGTCACCGGAAACGGCAATGGCTGAGCTCGAGATCGAGTACGGTGTTGCTCCGGAGTTGACTGCGGAGATGATCCGCGGACAGCTTGAGCTGCTGGTGCGCGACGAGGTTTTTCGCTCCAGCCGGCGCTCGGTCGCCTTCCTGCGCTACGTGGTGGAGCAAACTCTTGCCGGCATGGCGGACCAGATCAAGGAGCGCGCCATCGGTGTGGAGGTTTTCGGCCGCGATCCCTCCTACGATACGAACGTCGACCACATTGTGCGCACGGCGGCCACCGAGCTGCGCAAGCGGCTGGCTACTTACTACGTCGACGAGAAGCACCGCTCCGAGCTGCGAATGACAATGCTTCCAGGGTCATACATTCCGCGGTTCACGCTGCCCGGGGATGCACGGGCCGCCACATGGGAGCCGCATGGCGAGCATAGCGACGCCAGGCCTATCTACGAAATGCCTGGCAGCCATGCATTGCCTGCGCTTCTGCCGATTGCGCAAGCTGGGCCAGGGCAGCCGGTATCTCCTGTCCGCACGGGTGTTGCAAAATGGGTACTTGTTCCCGTCGTCGCCGCTGCCCTCTTCGCCGGCTACTTTGTTTTGCATCCTGGCAACGCGCAGGAGATTTTCTGGCGGCCTGTGCTCGATTCGCCAGGACCTGTGCTCCTGGTCGTGGGCGACCACCCCGACGGACCGCCAACGCAGCCGGCCAGTGACCCGGGCGGTGTACCTCCCACGCCTGTCCCCAGCTCCGACGCCTCCGAAACTGTGCCCTTCGCCGATACGGTGACGATCGCCGACGTGGCCGGCGTGCTGGAAGCGAACCATAAGAAGGTCGTGATCCGGCGGGGTGATTCCAGCTCGTTCTCTGACCTGCGCCAGGGACCGGTCGTGCTTATCGGGGCATTCAACAACGAGTGGAGCCTGCGCCTGACCCGCGGCCTGCGCTACAGCCTGGCGATGGACACAGAGCGGCACGTTATCTATATACGTGACGCGAAGTCACCCACCGCGCGAAGCTGGAGCTGGGGCATCAACCAGCCCCGCCAGCCAGCCACCGGCGCCAACAGTCCCAGCGTGCAGGATTTTGCTCTCATCTCCCGCATCCGGGATTCGGAAACCGGACACGTGGTGGTGGCAATCGGTGGCCTATACACCTACGGCACTCAGGCCGCAGGAGAATTCCTCACCGATCCTACCTTCATGCAGTCCATTGGCCTGGCGCGCGCCGCCAATTCCACCCGCGTGCTACAGATCGTGCTGACCACCACCGTAACGGACGGCACACCTGGACCACCCCGCGTACTGGCGATATCGGCAGAGTGAGACTCCGCGCTGCACCGGATTGTAACCCGCTGAAAAATCAAATGAAAGACGGGGTCCCTGACCGTCAGGGACGGTCCCTGTCTAACACCTCTGCACTGTTTTTCTATACAACGCTCCACGACCCGCGATGGCCACTACGCGCACACACTAACCCTTCGCTTGAGAAAAGTTTTAGGGTGCGCTTCGCGGACCAAAGCTTCAGGAGGCGACGATGCGAACGAACTTGAAACTCACTGTTAGCCTGGCGGCCGCTTTCATGTTCATGCTTGGGATCTCGAGCAGCCTGCATGCTCAGGGATTCGGCAGCATCAGCGGCACGGTAACGGACTCGACCGGCGCAGTCATTCCCGGCGCAGAAGTGACAGCCATCCAAGCCTCTACGGGCCTTACGGTAAAGACCACTACCAGTGCAGATGGCACCTACGTCTTTCCTTCGCTTGCCCCTTCCATCTATAACTTGACCGCCAGCCAGCGCGGTTTTGAGGTTTATACGGAGAAAAATCTGCAGGTGCGGGCCGATGCCGCCGTCACCGCCAACATCACGCTGCGCACCGGCGCTGCCTCAGAAACCGTAACGGTAAGTGCGGAGACCGCGCAGGTGGATGTGACGACCGGCACACTCTCGCAGGTGATCGGCACTTCGCAGGTGAACAATCTGCCGCTGAACGGCCGCAACGCGGCGCAGCTTACAGAAGAAGTTGCTGGCATTACTCTGGCGCCGCCGGCCCAGGCAGACCAGGGCAACACCAAGACCTTCCCCATGGTCATTGCCATCTCGTCCAACGGCACCTTCGTGGGCCAGACCAATTACATGCTCGACGGCGGCAACAATGTGGATGAATACACAAACGTGAACATGCCCTTCCCCATGCCCGACGCCGTGCAGGAGTTCAGCATCGAGACCAACAACTACAGCGCGCAGTACGGCCAGAACGCCGGCGGAGTGGTCAATATCATCACCAAGAGCGGCACCAGCCAGTATCACGGCGACTTGTTTGAATATGTCCGCAACAGCGACCTGAACGCCTCAAACTACTTCACATACAACGCTGCCAAGAACACCAACCCGCCCGACCTGTTGAAGCGCAACCAGTTTGGCGGAACAGCAGGCGGGCCGCTGCAGATCCCGCATCTCCTCAACAACCGTAAGACGTTTGGCTTCTTCGCGTATCAAAAGACGATCGATCACGAGGCTGCAGGCACCGCCTCCGATATTCTGCCAACCATCGCCCAGGCGGGCGCAAACTCGTCGGGCAGCTCACCGGGAACAAATAACCTTGTGTTTACGGATACTTTCAATCCATCAACGGCCACTAATGCTTGTGTTAATGACCCTCTGATGCCATCGGCGATCATTTCGTGTACGACGACAGGGAGCACATCGACGACTACGGTCAGTCCTGCTGCCCTCAGCCCTGTGACGGCCAATTTCCTCAAATATGTTCCGGCGCTAACCCCGACCGGATCCGTTTTTTTCCTGCAGCCGGACCTGTACGGACAGGCTGAGATTACGGCCCGTGCGGATCAGGAGCTGTCGCCCAAGGACAGATTGACGCTGCGATACTTTTCTGATGCCTATATCCTGCAGGGAGTAGAGAACCTGCAAAACATTCTCAGCGTGGCTGACGGCGCCGCTAACCACTATTACAACTCGCTGATCTCAGAGACGCACACGTTCAGCGATCACATAGTGAACAATTTCATCATCAGCTACCAACTGGATAACGATGCCCGCGGTCCAATTTCAAGCAGTCTCGACGTGGCCGATCTGGGAGTGAATATCTGGCAGCCCGCGTACAAGCAGATCAATCAGATCTATGTTGAGGGAGGATACTTCGAGATCAGCGTCAACCCGCAGGCTTTCTTCCGGCGGGGAAACTATACGCTGACCGATGATATCCATTTCCTGAAGGGACGCCACAATATCGATGCCGGCTATCACGGCGAGCTGTCGAAAATAGACATAAACAACCTCTTCGAACAACCCGGCCAGTTCAACTTCAACTCCACTGGCACTAACGACTCCATGGCCAGTTTCCTGTTTGGATATCTCTATCAATTCAACCAGGCGTCCGGTCAGTTTTTTAATCCGCGCGGCAAATTCCAAGGAGCATACATTCAGGACAGTTGGAAAGCCACGCGCAATCTAACCCTGAACTACGGCGTGCGCTATGAGCCATTCATGCCGTGGCACGAGGTCATGGGACGCATGGGCAGCTTCTTCCCCAGCGACTGGGCGTCGAACACACACTCGACCAAATATCCAAATGCGCCCGCCGGCATGCTGTTTGCGGGCGATCCGGGCTTCAATCCCAACGGCGTGGCATCCGCATATAACCACTTCATGCCCCGCCTGGGCTTTGCTTACGATGTCCTCGGCAATGGCAAAACCAGTCTCCGCGGCGGCGCCGGCATGTTCTACGACAGCCGCATAAACAGCACCTTGTTCAATATCTACTCCAACCTGGCGCCGTTCATTACTTCCGTCGGGCTTCAATCGGTTTATTCAGCTACCAATCCGAGTAGTGATATCTCGATGAACTTTGCGAATCCCTACACGAGCTACGGAATCGCGAATCCCTTTCCGGCGCCGCAACCGCCTCCGCCGACTGCGCCGATATCCGCAGCCCAGGCTTGGCTGACCTACGACCCATTCAAGGGCTTCCAGGATCCGCTGGTGTACGACTGGAACCTGACCCTGGAACAGCAATTGTCGAGAAGCCTGTCGATGCGGCTGGCCTACGTCGCCACGCATGGCAGCCATCAATGGCAAGACCTCGAACTGAATCCCGCCGTGAACGGGACACGTATTTACGACCAGCCGGGATGCTCGGCCAACAACAGTTGCTACCCCGGCACCATCACCGCGGCAAACACTGGGGGCAACACTAACTTTAACTCGATGCAGCTCTCGGTTGAGCAACAGGTCCGGTATGGGCTGACCCTGCTGTTCAATTACACCTGGTCCAAGGCTCTCGATGACATGCCCTGGAACCAGGCGGCGACTTCGATCGGCAACAATAACTCCTTCGTCTATCCGATTACCGCCCCGAATTTCAAGGCCCTCGACTACGGACCGGCGGACTTCGATCATCGCAATGTGAGCGCGCTCTCCTACGTGTACACAATTCCGCGGTTTCTCAATGGTGCACCGGAAGCAGCGCGTTACGTTCTCAATAACTGGGCGGCTAGCGGTATCTTCCAGTACCGGAGCGGCGATCCACTGACTGTCTGGTCGAGCGCGCCCAACAACTCCGGTTCGGACCAGCAGCGCGATCGAGCTGTGCGGACCGGATCGGCATACGGAGGCTCGGCTTGCACCACGACGGTTAACTGCAGAAATTGGCTGAACCCCGCCAGTTTCGCGGTGAATCCGGTGGGCACTTACGGGACGATTGCTAAGGGCTCTTTTGTCGGTCCACACTACGTGGATTGGGACGCCAGCCTGACGCGCAAGTTCCCGGTGAGGGAGCAGGGCTATCTGCAATTCGAAGCCGATTACTTCAATCTGATGAACCACACAAACCTCGGCGATCCCGGCACGACATTGGGTTCGTCGTTCGGAAAGATCACCAGCACAAGTCCACAGAACTGGGCGTCTACGGCGCCGCAGAACGATCCGCGCATCGCGCAGTTGTCGTTAAAGCTGATCTTTTGACCGCGGCGCGGCGCCCAAACTGCGGCGCCGCTACTGCCGCTCCTCAATAAATTCAGCGCATCTCCGCGTTGCGTTTGCCAGCGACAGCGCAGCAAGGGCGGCAAGTGTTTCTCAAGCCGTTTCTTCGAAGGCGAGCAGCGGTTCAAGGCAGCTCTATGAAGGCACATCGGCGGTTGGAGTCCGGGAACGCGGGTATAAGCGTATTGCTGCTGTTGCTGCTAGCGCCGCATGCGTTGTCGCAAGCCGGCCGCACACTTTCCGGACTCGTCTATCACAACCCGATTCTCTTTGCCGATTACTCTGACCCTGACGTGATCCGCGACGGCAACCACTTTTATCTGATCGCGTCGACTTTTCATTTTGTTCCCGGTATTCCCATCCTCGACTCCGTCGATCTTGTGCATTGGACGATCATCGGTCATGTGGTTCAGCGCCTGGAAATGGATCCGCGCTACAGTCTCATTGGCGGCAATCGCTACGGCAATGGAATCTGGGCGCCTTCGATCCGCAAACACGGCGGCCTGTTCTACGTCTACTTTCCTACCCCCACGGAAGGCATCTTTGTGAGCACTGCACCCGCCATCACCGGCCCGTGGAGTGCGCCAAGCGCAGTGATTGCGCAGCCGGGGCTCGAAGATCCATGCCCCTTCTGGGATGACGACGGAAGCGCCTATCTGATCCACTCCCGCACTGGCGCGGGTCCGCTAATTCTCCATCGCATGTCGCCGGATGGCCTTCACTTGCTCGATCAGGGTAAGGTCATTGTCGAAGATCGCGTGCATCTGCCATTTCTCGAAGGTCCGAAGCTATACAAACGCGACGGCTTCTATTACATCTTTGCGCCGTTCGGCGGCGTTTCCGCAGGCGCACAAGCAGTGTTGCGCTCAAGGAAGATTGACGGCCCGTACGATTACCGCGTTGTGCTGGCGCAAGGGTCAACCCACATCAACGGCCCGCATCAGGGCGCGTATGTGGAGACTCCGGATGGCCGCGGCTGGTTCGTTCACTTCCAGTCCCACGGCGCGCACGGACGCGTCGTTCATCTTGAGCCGGTGCGCTGGAAAGACGGCTGGCCGATTATCGGCAAAGACCCTGCAGATACCGAAATCGGACAGCCGATGCGTTCTGCATCAATGCCCGTCCGGGCGAGCTTCCATATTTGGCCGCGCCCGCAAACTTCAGACGAGTTTGACAGCCTTGCGCTCGGACCGCAATGGGAGTGGAACCATAATCCCGATGACGCACACTGGTCTCTAGTCCGCCGGCCCGGCTTTTTGCGGCTCATTCCTATGCAGGCCGATCACCTGATCTCGGCGCGCAACACGCTTACGCAGTCCATGCAGGACAATGCGTTTGACTTCACCATCCGCATGGACATTTCAGGAATGAAAAGCGGCGTTCACGCCGGCCTGGCGATGTTCGAGAAACTCGCCAGCGGGCTGGAAGTGGTGCAGGCCAGCGACGAGCGCCGGGTCGAGTTTTTTGACGCCGGGGAAAGCACCGCCGGCCCCGTGATAGCGCGGCCCGTAATCCAGCTTCGAGTGCGCGTGCGCGGCGACCAGTGCCGTTACTTCTTCAGTCTCGACGACGGCCGCAGTTTCCATCCGTTGGGCCCGGCCACGCCGATTCACTTCAGTTGGTGGAAAGGCTCGCGTCCCGCGCTTTTTGCTTACACCACGCAATCGACCGATCCCGGAGTCGTCGATTTCGATTGGGCACACGACCAACCGCTGGGACCTAACCCATGGTGACGGCTACATGCGTCATGTTTCGCGCCTTCAGTCTGCCGCTGTGGCGCGCGCCAGTTCCTGAGCGTGCATCGCTTCGATATCCATCGAGAGCAGCGCGCCAAGTTCGTCGAAGTCCCGTTCCCAGCGCGCGCGATCCTCACTGCCCAGGTTGCTCAGCTCACCGGTAGGGGTGCGCAGAAGCTCGTACCAGATATTCTGCGCTTGCCACAGATTGGTTTCGAAAGGAAGCTCGGCCAGCGTGCGCGCAAGCGTCAGCGCTCGATCCAGCATCTCGAGCGAGCCCAACGATGCTTGCAACTCCGCCATCACGCGCTTCATCCGCTGGTCAGCGATGTAGGAGAGTGTTGCCACTTCGAGCGGCACCTGGTCGGCCTTGGCCTGCAAAAGGTAGGAGCGCAACTGCACCGGAACAACCGGATCGGTTTCAAGCGTGCGGCGCAAGCCTGCGTTAATGGCGAACCCAGAGGCCAGCGTAAGGGCGGGCGGCTTGGGTAGCCCGGCCTGCGAGAGGAAATGCAACAGGCTGGCGTGATCCTGATAGATCGTCATCAGCGAGTTTTCAATATCTGCAAGCGTCGACTTGAGGATAAGCTGGATAATGCGGCGCTGATCGTCAGTAAATAGCGAAGTCAGCGAGTAATCCGCGTGACCATAATATCGGTCGAGCAGCCGCATCACTTCAGGGAAATCCGCGCGTTGCACATACTGGCCTGCCTGCCGCCCGAATTCCTCAAATTCTTCAGCATCGCGTTCTGCGTACGGCTTTACCGATGCGGTAATGTTCTGATCGCCGAAGTGCAGCACCGCGAAAGAAAAGCTGGCCGCCTGTCCGGTGATGGAGCTCTCGATGCTCGACCGTCCCATCGCCAGCCGCCCGCGGCCCGATGGATAAATGTCATAGGAAATACGCCGCACGCGATAGCAGTAAAGCTCGGCTTCCTCCGGGAAGGCAGTAAAAACCGAGCTGATTGCGTAATGTGCAGCGACCTGATCGAGGCGGAGTTCCTTGGCATTCACGCACTGGCGGTAGATCTGTGCGCCATCGCCGGCGGCGGCATCGGCTGAACGCGCCTGCGCCATCCGCTCTACGAACGCGGGCTCAAGCGCCGCCGCCTGCCCGCCGAATAACTCACCGGCCAGTTGCAGCACGCGCGCCGCATAGGCGATGATCTGCACCGTCTCAATGCCGGAGATATCGTCGAAGAACCACCCGCAGCTTGTATACATGAGCTGCGCGTGGCGCTGCATCTCCATCAGCTCAAGCGCGCGAATCCGCTCCTCGCCGCTGAGCGGATGATTCTGCTGTTCCCGGAAAAATTGCTCAACCGATTCTGCGCCGCGGTCCAGAATTACTTGAATGTATGCGTCGCGTGCAGCCCAAACGTCGCGGAAAAGCTTTGCGCCCTCCTGTTCGGTAAGCGGCATTAGCGCGTCGCGGAGCGAGTCGAGCGCCTGACGCAGCGGCGTACGCCATCTTTGATCGCAGTTGGGCCGGCCGCCGTTGCAGCCGCAGTCCAGTTGCCAGCGATCCACGCCGTGCATGCAGCTCCACGAAGTGTTTTCCTCAATCTCGCACTCGTATTCCGGTGGAAAGTGCTCAAGGAACCAACCATAGTTTGTCAGCCGTACAGTTTTGTCCCGCTCGAGCAGGTAAAGCCCGTAAGCCAGGGCCATTTCGCCATGCCGATGATGGTGGCCGTAGCTTTCGCCGTCGGTCGCCACGCTGGCCAGTTGCGGTTGCGCCGTGTCTTTGAAGCCAGTCTTGAGCCGGTTCACGAAGTTCTCGCCGGAATTCAGCAGCCCTTCAAAGGCAATAGCGCGCGAGTTAGGACCGTTATAGAAAAACACGGCCAGCGTAACGCCTGAGTCAAAGCGAACAAGATATGGCCGTGTCGTGTCGACATTCGAATCAGGCGTGTCGTCCCATTCAGCCTCGGCGTTGAGCGGCCGCACGCGCCTGCATTGGTGCGGGGCCAGCACCGTGAACTTGATGCCATGCGCGGCAAGCAGCTCCAGCGTCTCGTTATCCACGGCGGTCTCGGCCAGCCACATGCCTTCGGGCTTTATGCCGTAGTGTTTTTCGTAATCGGCAATACCCCAGCGGATCTGCGTGATGCGATCGCGCCGGCTGGCCAGTGGCATGATGATGTGGTTGTAAACCTGCGCCATGGCCGAGCTGTGCCCGCCGAAGTTTTTCCGGCTCTGCCGTTCGCCCTCCTGGATCATGCGATAGGTTCGCGGCGCGTTTTCCTTGAGCCAGCTCAGCAGCGTGGGCCCGAAATCGAAGCTGATGCGCGCATAGTTGTTGGCGATGCGCGCAATCTTCTTTCTGCTGTTGAGGATGCGTGCAGCACCATTGGGCGCGTAGCACTCCGCGCAGATGCGCTCGTTCCAGTCATGGAAGGGCGCAGCGGAGTCCTGAGTCTCCACCGTCTCCAGCCATGGGTTCTCGCGGGGTGGCTGGTAAAAATGGCCGTGAATGCAAAGGAAGCGTTTGCCTGCAGTGGCCATGCAAATCCTGGTGGCAGCTACGCCATTTCGCAGCGGAGAGCCGTCCGCATTTTTCTATTTTACGGCGGTGGGCTTTATGGCGGTTCTGCGGCCCAGGTAATTGCTCCGCCTCAGGCTCGTCCGTTCGGAGGCGTGCCGCGCGCAAGGTCACAGGCGCGCCACAGGTACCAGCTTGCCACGCTGCGAAACGGCGCCCAGCGCTCGCCGCGCTTGAAGACCACGTCGGGCTTAGGCAGGTCGGCCGCTTCAATAGCGCGGTTCTTCGGCAGCTTGAGAAATGTAAGCGCGTATCCCTTGCGGATGCCATAATCAGTTACCGGCAGCACGTTGGGACGGCCCATGCGGAAGATCAGCAGCATCTCGACCGTCCATGAGCCGATGCCGCGGACCTCGGTGAGACGTTCGACAATGTCTGCGTCGGACATCTTCACGATGGCCCGATGCGAGGGCACAGTGCCGTCGAGAGTTTTCGCGGCCAGGTCGCGCAGCGCCTTGATCTTGTTTCCGGAGACACCGGCCGCGCGCAGGCGCTCCTCGGGTGTATCGAGCAGGGCCTGCGGCGAGGGATCGCCCGAATAGATTTCGCGCACGCGCCGGTGGATCGTTGCCGCTGCCTTGCCGTGCAGTTGCTGGTAGAGGATCGACTCAAGCAGCGACTCGAAGGGCGAAGGCCACCGGTCGAGCCGCAACGCGAATTTGCCGACGCAGTCGATGAGCGTTGCCAGCTTAGCGTCGCTCGCGCGCAGGTGCGCAACTGCCTCGCCCGCGTCGAAAGGAAGCTTACGGCTACCGCCGTTGTTCATCATATTGGCACCCTTGAGGCAGATCGATTCTATCGAAGTCTCTCGGAAAGTGTGCTGCGGCCTGTGCTATCTCGCTTGTACCATAAAGAAAAGATCGTCCCAGGGAGCAGCTACGCCATGAAGATGCGGCCGGGAGCGCAAACCGGATTTCTATTGTGCGGCAAAGAGTGGACAGACGGCGAATCGTTCGAGGTGCGTTCGCCATGGGACCAGGGGCTTGTGGGCCGCGTTACCGTTGCTACGCGCGCCGACGCACGCCAGGCTGTGAATCACGCCGTTTCCAGCCTGCGGCGCACACGCGCGCTGCCGCGCTGGAAGCGGCGCGAAATCCTCGAGAATGTGACCGCCTCTCTGATCGCGCAGAAGGAGCGCTTCGTGCAGCTCATCGTGGCAGAGGCGGGCAAGCCGCTGCGGCTGGCGCGGATTGAGGTCGATCGCGCGGTGATGACCTTTAAGACCGCTGCTGAAGAAGCGGCGCGGCTGGGTGGCGAGAACATTCCGCTCGATGTGACGCAGGGCAACGAGGGCCGCTGGGGCGTTGTGCAGCGCTTTCCGGTTGGTCCCGTTCTCGCGATCACGCCATTCAACTTTCCGCTGAATCTTGTGGCGCACAAGGTTGCTCCGGCTATTGCAGCCGGCTGCCCGATCATCCTCAAACCAGCGCCACAAACGCCGTTTACCGCGCTAGCGTTGGGCGAGCTGATTCTCAAGGCTGGCTGGCCGGAAGATGCGCTCGCCATCCTCACGCTTTCGAACGCAGATACCGCATGGCTGGCCGAAAAGGAAGATCGCATCAAGCTTGTCAGCTTCACCGGCTCGGCCAGAGTCGGTTGGGAACTGAAAGCGCATTCCGGCCGCAAGCGCGTACTGCTCGAGTTAGGCGGAAACGCCGCGCTCATTGTTCACGCCGACTGGCCTTC
>JASIJW010000623.1:0-2676 GCA_030050035.1 Acidobacteriaceae bacterium
CATTCGGTGGGGGTTGCTGGCTGATTCTGACCGCCGACACGAGAAAACTGGCTCAATATAAGAGTATGCTCGCGGTCTGCAAACATGTCATCGAAAGAAGGCGCCGCAGTCCACGGCGACTTGAGAATAGCCGCGTTGACTCCCCAAGCGCATCGGCCCTCCTCGGCCTCTCGTAATCCATCCCCGCTTGAATGCGCTGCCACAACGGAATCGCCGTTGCGGACTTCTCCCTCAGCTTTCAGTACTCCCCCGTACCATCCCGCAAGAGTACCGATCCCGATTGCCGACTTCTTTAAGAACGTGCGTCTCTTCATTTCATCTCCTGCATTCGAACTTTGCCGTGAAAATCAAATCGCCAATGTCCCCAGCCCTTTTGTTTCGCGAAGCGCTCGGACTGCCTCCGAGTTCTAAAGATGAAAAGCATCCCCCGAAGATGGTGCGGTCCACGGAGACAGTGGAGCACGGCATCGAAGAAGCGCTTGGCTCCTTTTCAAAGCGCCTGCGCGGCGTCAAATCGATCTGTCCTCCGAGCTGGTTGATCGTGAAAAGGCAACGGCGAGTACCTATTGTGGGCGCTTTGGTTGCCCCCTTTCGGCCTGTCCGAACGCCGCTTGCGATACCCTTCGACACCGTGACCCACAACACAAGCCGACAGCCGATTATTGCTGCTATCGGCTCCCGGCTCCGGTAATCAACAACAATGTCGAGGGCCAGGACGAAGGAAGGCGTTTAAAGGTAGCGGGCCAACATCTATGTTCGCTCTTTCGAGGCGAAGGCCTGTAATTCACCAACGGTCTTTTCGGGAAAGGCAGCCTTGCCGGCAAACTCCCAACCACGAAGTTTGTCGATTGCCACCCGGCTACGATCAAGATAATGCCGGAGCTCCTCGAGGCCGTATTGATTGGCCAACGCTCTCGCACTTACACCAGGCCGCTTTGCCTTCAGCACAAACCACTGTTCGAGGTGCAGCCACTGCTCCAGGGCGACGTCCTGATCATGCTCTCTCAGCAATTTGTCCCGCTTATCGAGATTAAAGTTCTCGTGATATATTCCGCGGTCCAGATCGAGAGTGATACGGCTAACGTTTATACCTTTGGACGACTCGTACAGGAGACGCTCTCCCGTAATATCATAGGCAATACAGTCGGGCGTCGCGCTTGAGGTCACGATGTAGTAATGGTGATTGATTGCATGTGCCTGGAGCGAGCGTCCAGCAGAATACGCGCTCGGCCATAGGACGACCTCGGCTCCCTTCTCTGCCAATCGCGCCCACACTTCGGGAAAATTCGCATCGAAGCAGGTCGCCATTCCAATGCGGCCAAAGTCCGCGTCATATACCTGGGCCGCATCACCCGGGCTGACTGGTGGATGCACGTCGTACTCTGACCAGTAGGGAAACAATTTATCGTAGTGACACACGACACGGCCGTTTCGATCCAGAAGTACGATCGTATTCGTCCTTTTGTTCAGATCCCGCCGATCAATCGGAACCGCGATATAGGTTCGATGTTTAGAGGCAAGCGCCGCCATGGCCGTAACCGTTGGACCGTCCAATGATTCTTCACTGGACGCATTTTGGCCGCGGCACGTCTCCGGCAATACGATGACATCAGCACCTCGAGCTCCCTCCTGGTCGACATGGCTTACGATCTGCCCTAGAGATATATCTGGGCCGCCCAGAAACCCAATGCTCACGATGCGGACCGGACGTCCTATCGGTCGGGCCATGTCTGTTCCCAGTGAGGCAGCTGCGCCGCCAGCTTCCCCATTCCTCGGCTCTTCAACTCCGAAGGCCGGCAACGCTCCACTTGCCAGGGCTGCCAACCCCATAGATGCGCTGGTAAGAAATGTTCGCCGTCTCATTTGCTTTAACTCCTAAATGAACTTGGGTTTTGCAGCTTCATTCCCAACGCAACCGATCGAGTGGAGTGCGGAATGGCAATTGCTCGCATCTCGCCGCCATAGCCAAAGAGATCGAGCACTCGTCAGCTACAAGCCGACTGAAGTATAGGGAACGGGCAGCGCGAAAGTCAGCCGTTGCCATTGCGAAAGAGCGACCAGGTTCGGCAACGGCTACCATTCTATGCTCCTGCCACTTGAAATTTGAGACTCCAAGCGTAACTACACTGTCTATTGCGATCCTCCTGAAGATCTTCCGGAATGGTGATGATGGTACCCCGCGCCGGATCTGCACTCCATGGAAGCTCTTTCTGCGATCCCAATAGGGTCACCTTGGAGCCGGGATACGGGCGCACTGATTTGAGGACAATCTGTTTTCCCGGCCATTCGGTCAGGATCGCGTAGACGAATCGCGAGTCTTTAGATCGCGTGTAGCGAACCGTCTCACCTTCGCACCAGGCCGCGCCACTGCGCGGACGAGTGGCATAAATCGCTTCGCCATTCACCTTTAACCATGCCCCTGCGCCCTTCATTTGGCGGATCGCTTCGGGATGAAACTCGCCCCGATTATCGGGGCCGACACCAACCTGCAGGCCACCACCCTTGGCAACAGCGTCTGCCAGATTGTGCACGATCCACTTGGTTCCTTTGTACTTCGCGGCATCAGGTTCATATGAGAAGTCGGTCCCCAGCGGATAGATAGTGAACCATGGCGTATCCGACGCCTCTTTCGAGCCGGGCACAACGCGCTCTGGAGTGTAGTAATCGCCGTAGTTT
>JASIJW010000624.1:0-7313 GCA_030050035.1 Acidobacteriaceae bacterium
CCGTTTGCGTCGCGCGTAAAGCGGGCTTCGTCCTCACCGCCTTCGCCGGTGTTCGACATGCCGCCCAGGCGGTTCATGGCGATGGCGAGGGTTTCGTGCGCCTCTTTTGAAATCGACCCGAAGCTCATGGCGCCCGTCGTGAAGCGCTTGACGATCTCCTTGGCCGGCTCGACTTCTTCAATCGGCAGTGGCGTGTCGGAGTACTTGAGCTGGAGCAGACCGCGCAGCGTGCACAGCCTGCGGTTCTCTCCGTCGATCAGGTTCGAATACTCCTCGAAGGTCTTGAAGCTGTTCTGCCGCACCGCGTGCTGCACCTTGCTGATGGTCGCCGGATTGAGCAGGTGATACTCGCCGTTTTCGCGGTACTGGTACTGGCCGCCGACGACGAGATCGGTTTCCGAATCGGTGAGCGGCTGGAAGGCGTAGGCGTGCTTCATCTGCGCCTCGCGCGCAAGCTGCTCGAGTCCGATGCCTTCCACGCGCGATGCGGTGCCGGGGAAGTACGCGTCGATGAGCGACTTGTTCAGGCCGACGGCCTCGAAAACCTGCGCGCCGCGATAGCTCTGCAGCGTGCTGATTCCCATCTTGGAGATGGTCTTGAGTAAAGCCTTGTTGATTCCCTTGATGAAGTTCTTTTCCGCATACTCGCCGGTGAGCTTTTCAGGCAGCAGGTTGCGGCGCTTCAGGTCGTGGATGGTCTCGATGGCGAGATAGGGATTGACCGCGCTCGCGCCATAGCCAATCAGCAGGGCAAAGTGCATCACCTCGCGCGGCTCGCCGCTCTCGATGATCAGGGCCACCTGCGTGCGCGTCTCTTCCTTCACCAGCCGGTTGTGCACGGCGGCCATGGCCAGCATGCTGGGGATCGGCGCGTACGTCGAATCGACGCCGCGATCGGAGAGGATGAGCAGCGTGTAGCCGGACTGCACGGCGTGCGAGGCGCGGGCGCTCAATTCGTTGAGGGCGCGCTTCAAGCCGGCTTCGCCGTCTTCAGCCCGGAAGAGCGCCGGCAGCGTCGTTGCCAGCAGGTCGCCCGACGAAACGCGGCGCAGCTTTTCCAGATCCCTATTGGTGAGGATCGGATGCGGCAGCTTGAGCGTGTGGCAGTTCTCCGGCTTCTCGTCCAGAATGTTGCGCTCCGTGCCGATGTAGCTGATCAGCGACATCACCAGCTCCTCGCGGATCGGATCGATGGGCGGGTTCGTCACCTGCGCAAAGAGCTGCTTGAAGTAGGCGAAGAGCGGTTGCGGCTGGTCCGACAGGCAGGCGAGCGGCACGTCGGTGCCCATCGAGCCTACCGGCTCCTCGCCCTTGGCTGCCATAGGCTGCAGCAAGATGCGGAGATCCTCTTCGCTGTAGCCGCAGGCTCGCTGGCGGCGCAGCAGCGTCTCATGGTTCGAACCGATGACGCGCGCGGGCTCGGGCAGCACGTCCAGAGTGATCTGCTGGTTTTTGAGCCATTCGCCGTAAGGCTTGCGGCCGGCCAGTTCCTTCTTGATTTCGGCGTCGGAGATGATGCGCTTCTCGACCGTGTCGACTAGGAACATGCGGCCTGGTTGCAGGCGGCCCTTCTTGCTCACTTCCTCGGCGGGGACTTCGATGACGCCGGCCTCAGAGGCCAGCACCACCAGGTCGTCCTTGGTGATGATGTAGCGGCCCGGCCGCAGTCCGTTGCGATCGAGAGTCGCGCCGATGATGCGGCCGTCAGTGAAAGCAATCGCTGCGGGACCGTCCCACGGCTCCATCAACGAGGCGTGGTACTCGTAAAACGCGCGCTTGTCCTCGTCCATGTCCGGATTGCCGGCCCAGGCTTCGGGGATCAGCATAGCCATCACATGGGGCAGGGAACGGCCGCTCTGGTAGAGGAATTCGACTGTGTTGTCGAGCGAGGCCGAGTCGCTGCCGCCCGGAATTACGACGGGATAGAGATCGTTGATTTTGCCGTTGTACACCGGGCTCTGGAATACGCTCTGCCGCGCGTTCATCCAGCTCACGTTGCCGCGGACGGTGTTGATCTCGCCGTTGTGGCAGACGTAACGGTACGGGTGCGCCAGCTTCCAGCTCGGGAAAGTGTTGGTGGAGAAGCGCTGGTGGACCAGGCAAAGCGCGCTCGTGACGAGCGGGTTCGCCAGCTCGAAGTAGAATCTCTCGATCTGCGGGGCCAGCATCAGGCCTTTGTAAATAATTGTCCGGCAGGAGAACGAAGGAACATAAAACGTCTCCTTGTCCTCGATCTCCGAGTCGGCAATCTCGTTTTCCGTGCGGCGGCGGATGCGGTAGAGCAAACGCTCGAAGGCCTCTTCGTCCAGACCCGCGGGTGCGGATACAAAAAGCTGTTCGATGTAGGGCTGGGAGTTGCGGGCTTCGCGGCCAATGGCGTCGCCGTTCACCGGCGTGTCGCGCCAGCCGAGGACGGTACAGCCTTCCTCCTGCGCAATGCGCTCAAAGACGCCCTCGCACTGCAGACGGCTGTGCTTTTCAACCGGCAGAAAACACATGGCCACGCCATAGCCGCCCGGCTCAGGCAGCTTCATGCCCAGTTCGCCGCACTCGCGCGCAAAAAAGGCATGGGGGATCTGAATGAGAATACCTGCTCCGTCGCCGGTCTGGGGGTCGCATCCGGCCGCTCCGCGATGCGTGAGGTTGATGAGCACCTCAAGGCCCTTGCGGATGATCTCGTGGCTCTTTTCGCCGCGAATGCTGGCGACCAGACCCATACCGCAAGCATCGTGCTCGTTGCGCGGGTCGTACAGACCCTGCACGCTAGGGAACCCAACGGGAATCGAGGGACGACGACTTGAATTCTCCATGGCAGCCTTTGTCATGAACGTTTTTTATGAAACTCGTGCCACGAACTTGTCGTGCACAACGCCTGCGGCGTAAAAGAGCGCCGAGGCACAATTTTTTGTTGCCTTTATATGATGCGGCCTTCTTGCGCCCGCGCCGTGGCCGGGCTGGCTCTGTGACCGCGCTCCGGACAGCCAGCATTGCTATGGAGCGCGCTGAAAAAATAGACCGGTTTGACGCCGAAGACACAACCACGGCGCGCTCGCGAACCGCGACCGCCCCGTTTTTCCTCTGTTGTGCAGGCACAACCGCGTCCGAGACTAAGCTCCTTCTAATATAACGAAAAATTCACCTTGGCGCAGAAGTTCCTTTTCACCAGATGGTTTGGCCGTGCGGGTTTATCGAGCCGCACAGCAGTTGAGTCCATTTTCGGAACCAGAAGACGGCCTTTGGCGGCTCATTTGAGCCCGTGAAATGGAGATTAACGTGAGCGAAAATTTGGGAAAACCGTGATCGGGAGCCACGCAACCCAACCTGTAGGTGGTTGGTTTCTTGGCGCGGCCATCTCAGCTTCGGGAACGGCTCATTCAAGTGCTTCAGAACACGCTGCTCGAGGTGGAAGCTTCCTCCGGAGTAGCTGCGGACGACCCCGCGCTCGCGGCGCTGAAAAGTGTCATTTTGCGACGCGTCGCCAATCTCGAACTGGCCGGGGCAGAGGATGAAGCATCTACCGAGGAGTCCTCAGTCGCGGCGGAAGTTGCGCCTGCGAACGAAGCTGGCCCGCCCGAGGTTGAAATTACCGCTCAGAAACTGAAGCAGGAAACAACTGCCGAAAACAGCGCAAGTTCCGCAAATTCATCGTCAATTCAGAAACTTGCCTGCGCTGAGCAAAAGCACTCGTAAAAATGCGAGGGGCGGCATTTCGAATCGGCTTGAAATGCCGCCCTGCGATCGTGCAGTTTTTCAACTGAATCTGGCTTATTGAGCCACCAGCTTCTTCTCTTGCCTCTGGCCGGTCCGGCTTTGATGATCGCTGGCGCGCGATGCGGCAAGGTCGAAGCGGTCGAGATTCATCACCTTGTTCCACGCCGCAACAAAGTCCCGCGCCAACTTCTCCGTCGCATCGGAGGATGCGTAGACCTCCGCCAGCGCGCGTAGCTCTGAGTGGGAGCCGAAGATCAGGTCGACGCGCGTCGCTGTCCACTTCGCCTGGTTCGATTTGGTATCGCGGCCCTCGTAAATCCCGTCGTTGCCGTCCAGCGGCTGCCATACCGTGTTCATGTCGAGCAGGTTAACAAAGAAGTCGTTGGTCAGCGTTTCCGGTTTGCTGGTGAACACGCCATGCTTTGCATGATCGAAATTCGCGCCGAGAACACGCAGCCCGCCGACCAGAACCGTCATCTCCGGCGCAGTAAGCTTGAGCAGCTGCGCCTTATCCACCAGGAACTCCTCGGGTGAGAGCCGCTGATGCTTGCCGCTCGAATAATTGCGGAAGCCATCGGCAATCGGCTCGAGCGGCGCGAAAGATTCGACATCCGTTTGCTCCTGCGATGCGTCTGTGCGGCCGGGCGAGAAGGGAACTTTCAAGTTGTGCCCGGCATCCTTCGCCGCTTTCTCGACTGCCGCGCAGCCGCCGAGAACAATCAGGTCGGCCAGCGAGACTTTCTTGCCACCAGTTTGCGCCGCGTTGAACTGCGCCTGGATAGCTTCGAGCGCTGTGAGCACCTTGGCCAACTGTGCGGGCTGGTTGACGGCCCAGTACCGCTGCGGCGCCAGGCGAATGCGCGCCCCGTTCGCTCCGCCGCGCTTGTCGGAGCCGCGGAACGTCGAGGCCGACGCCCAGGCCGTCGACACCAGCTCTGAGACCGACAAGCCGCTCTTCAGGATCTCCGCTTTGAGGGCATCAATATCCTTTTCATTAATCAGCGGATGGTCCACTGCAGGAGTGGGGTCCTGCCACGTCAACGTCTCTTTGGGAACAAGCGGCCCGAGATAGCGCACGATCGGCCCCATGTCGCGGTGCGTCAGCTTGAACCACGCCCGGGCAAACGCGTCGTGGAACTCAAGCGGATTCTCGAGGAAGCGGCGCGAGATCTTCTCGTATGCCGGATCGAAGCGCAGGGCGAGATCGGTGGTCAGCATGGTGGGGGCGTGTCGCTTCGATGGATCGTGCGCATCCGGAACCGTGCCTGCGCCGCCGCCGTTCTTCGGCGTCCACTGGTGCGCTCCGGCAGGGCTTTTGGTCAGTTCCCACTCGTAGCCGAACAGGTTGATGAAGAAGTTGTTGCTCCACTTGGTCGGCGTAGTGGTCCAGGTGACTTCAATGCCGCTGCCGATCGCGTCGCCAGCCTTGCCGGTGCCGAATTTGCTCTTCCAGCCCAGTCCCATTTGCTCAATCGGGGCAGCTTCCGGCTCCGCACCCACCAGTGCTGCGTCGCCCGCGCCATGCGTCTTGCCGAAGGTGTGGCCCCCGGCGATCAGCGCTACGGTTTCTTCATCGTTCATCGCCATGCGGCGGAAGGTTTCGCGAATGTCGCGGGCTGCGGCGATCGGGTCCGGGTTGCCATTCGGGCCTTCCGGATTTACGTAGATCAGGCCCATCTGCACCGCTCCGAGCGGGTCCTGCAGATCGCGATCGCCGCTGTAGCGCTCGTCGGCCAGCCACTTGCCTTCCGGGCCCCAGTAGATGTCCTGGTCGGCCTCCCACACATCCTTGCGGCCGCCGCCAAAACCGAACGTCTTAAAGCCCATTGATTCGAGGGCCACATTGCCGGCCAGGATCATCAGGTCGGCCCAGGAGATCTTCTGGCCATATTTCTGCTTGATGGGCCACAGCAGCCGGCGCGCCTTGTCGAGATTCACGTTGTCAGGCCAGCTATTGAGCGGGGCAAAGCGCTGCTGGCCGGCCCCCGCGCCACCGCGGCCGTCGCCAATGCGATAGGTGCCCGCGCTATGCCACGCCATGCGGATAAAGAGCGGCCCGTAATGCCCGAAGTCGGCCGGCCACCAATCCTGCGAGTCGGTCATCAGCGCGTGAAGATCCTTGACGACCGCATTGAGATCGAGACTGTTGAATTCGCCGGCGTAGTCGAAGTCCTCGTCCATGGGGTTCGACAGTGCGGAGTGCTGGTGGAGGACCTGAAGGTTCAACTGGTTTGGCCACCAGTCGCGGTTGGTGTGTGCCCCGTTTCCGTGTGCGGTCCCGTGTGTCCCGTGCGCGACCGGGCATTTACTCTCAGTTGCCATATTTTTCTCCAATGATTACCTGCTACCGGTAATTGCCTTGTACGGGACCACCATAAATCCCAAACCCCTTGCTGTTCCAATCGATTGTCAAACCGGCAATAATAGATTTTGTCTATTTATTAATATCCATCGGTAAAAGGAGCCAGATTGAACCTCCAGGAGCTGAAATATTTTGTCGCGGTTGCCGATCACCGGCACTTTGGACGCGCCGCCGAGGCCTGCAATGTGAGTCAGCCGACGCTGAGCAGCCAATTGCGAAAACTCGAAGATCACCTTGGAGTGGTCTTGTTCGAACGGACCAACAAGAGAGTCGCGCTCACGCCGATGGGGAAAAGATTGCTCGTGCATGCGCGGGAAGCGTTACGGGAAACCGAACTGCTGGAGTCGGCAGCCAAGGCTGCGGGCGACCCTTTGGCCGGCCCATTGAAGCTGGGCATTATTCCCACGGTGGCGCCGTACCTGATGCCGCTGATCCTTGGCCCGCTTCGGGAGAGCTGTCCAGGGATGGCGATTGAACTGTGGGAGGATTTGACTGGGCCTCTGCTGAGCCTGCTTTCGGCTCACAAGCTCGATGCCGCCATCATTGCAACCGACCTGCGCCCGGGCACGGATTTGACCGAAACCCCGTTGTATACGGAGCCGTTCCTGGCCGCACTGCCGGAAAACCATCCGCTTGCCGAAAAAAGCAGGGTCAGCGCGAAGGAACTCGCCAACGATCTGCTGGCGCTGGTCGAAGGCAACTGCCTTGCCGACCAGGCGCTGACGGCGTGTGGCAAACGCCGCGGGCGGCCGGGGCCATTTCAAGCCTCGAGCCTCGACACGCTCGTGAATCTGGTAGCTGCCGGCTATGGCACCACCCTGATTCCCGGTCTTGCGGCCGATCTCTTTCGCGGGAGAAATGTGGTTTTGCGTCCGATCAGCGAGCGCGTTTCCCGCACGGTCCGGCTTGCCAGCCGCGCCAGTTTTCCCCGGCGCCAGGCCCTGCGCGCTCTGGGAAAAGTGATCCGTCAGGCAGTCTCCAGTTATGATTAAGCACAATCCCCGCCGGACTGGAACGTATCTTTGGGTCGGGTTTCCAAATGACGGAAAAAATGCGCAACGCAATTATCGTCACCGGAGGGGCCGGTTTTATCGGCTCGAACTTCGTTCTGAGCTGGGTCCGCAATTCGTCGGCTGCCGTGGTCAATCTCGATCTGCTCACCTACGCGGGCAATCCGGCCAACCTGGCCGAGCTTGAAAACGAGCCCCGTTATAGCTTCGTGCGCGGCGATATCTGCGAT
>JASIJW010000080.1:0-5860 GCA_030050035.1 Acidobacteriaceae bacterium
AAGAACCTACGCTGCGCGCCTATTTTTTTGGCCATGTTCGACCGATTGTGGAACAGGCGCTTAAGGAGAATAAGCGGGACCAATGGCCGTTGATCATCCTGCACTTTGATTTCAAGGACACTCAACCGGCCATTCTGCACGCGGTCTGGAATCTGCTGGGCGAGTATGAGCCGTGGCTTTCGACCGCGGTCAAAACGAGCGATCCCAATAAACTTTCCGCAATCAAGCGCGAGCCGATCCTGGTGATTACCGAAGACTCGGATGCGCAGGAAAAAGTGTTTTTCGACGATGTTCCCGTGGGCGCAAGGCTGCTTCTGTTTGGCTCGGCGCATACGCACGCCGTTCCCCAGGGAATGTCCATGACAGAGGCCATGCACTGGGCCGCAACCGTTTCACCCGACGTGCTGCTGAGCACGCCCCCGACCGACTATCGGCGCTGGTGGAACCTTCCCTGGTACTTCGTCGAAGAAGGCGGCCAGACGAGAGCAGGCGATTGGACGGCTGCCGACGACGCGCGCCTGAGAGCATTGATCGACCGCGCCCATGAGTTGGGTTACTGGATTCGCCTTTGGACTTTGAATGGCTTTAACCCGCAGGACGATCAGGGATGGGGAAGGTCTTACAACTTTGGCTCGAAACAGGCTGTAATCGTGCGTTGGAAGGCGTCCATCGCGGCAGGCGCTAATTTCGTGGCTACGGATCAATATGAAGAACTTGCGCCCTATTTCAAACAGTATGCGCAGAGTCTTCGTCCTGTTTACAACGACGCGAATGCGCCGCAAATTGCGCCAAGCACCGCTGCAAAGTAGACAATCTCTCTTTTCTGCGCGGTGATGTTCTTGCCGGTCAGTAGAGATTTAACCCGCGCAGCTTCTTTGAATTCAGCAGGCCGAATCCATCGGACGGCGCAGCCAGCGGATGGGACATGCAGTGGCCGCGCGTTGGCGTGGCGGAGAGATACGATCGGGTGACGTGCAGCCGCTCCATGACGATGTAGCGCGTGCGCAGGCCGTTGATGGTTGCGGGCAACTGCGCCGGAACCTCGGAGCGATCCACGTAAATCACCAGCGCGGCTTCTTTGGGGTTGTCGAGGCTCTGGCCTACGCCCACGCCGAAGAAAGCCGGATTCTGCGTCATCAGACTTTCAGCCACCTGCTGCTTGGCCGCAATGGCCTGATGCAGAACCGCCGGCGCCAGCGCCGGCATTGCGCCAGCTTCGACAAGCGACTGCGGGGCAGTTCCCATGGCCACAGCCTGCGCGGAAGCGGGAATCACTTCCGTGCGCACACCGCCGATTGTCTGCGGCACGCTCGGGTGCTGGCTCGGGTCAACGTAGACGATCACAGCGCCCTCGCCCGCATGATCGCTACTCTTGCCTATCGCGACACCCAGGACGCCCACGCGCGAGTTCACCAGCGACCGAGCCTGCATGAGCGCCTGCGATGTGCGGTCGATCTCTGCGCCGCCCAGGCTGCGCGCCTGCGCAATGACCGCCGTGCCGCTGCCGTAGTTGAGGCAGCTCACAGGGTGGTCCGCGGCGCCGACAAACGTGTAGGCCGCTCCGTTGCCCACGTTCGAGCTCAGCTCGCTCAACACCTCGCCGGCCGGATTGGCTACGCCCTCGCTCTGCCCGTTCGCGCTTACTCCGCCGGCGAAGAACAGCCCAACCGGCTCAGCATTGCTGGTATCGACCACCAGTGAACCCGAATCGCCGGCGTCACTGAACTCGTTGCCGGTAATGGCGATCTGATCCGTGTAGGTCTTGGTGTAGTAAGGCTTGGTCTCCGCGCAGTCGCCGTAATAGGAGACCTGCACGTCCAGCGAAAGCGCGGAGATGCTTGCGCAGGTCAACCCGGTGGTGCGTCCGCTCTTGGCGACGACCATATTGAGCGACGCGCTTTCGCCCTTGCCGCTGCTCGAGGAGATGCCCGGCGGCGCGGCTCCCAGCGTGCCATTGGATTGCTGCGCGCCCAGTTCCAGAATGCTGCCGCTGGTATTCACCGCGCCGGAGTCGACCGCCGCAATCGCCGCGTCCACGTCTGTGGCCGCGGACTTGATGGGCACATAACCTGTGAGCACGCCAACCGGCGTGACCGCCGCGGCCGTCTGCCCGTAGGGCGTACAGTTGTCGTCAATCAGCCCCGGCTGCACAATTGCTTCACCGATCTGGGCCTGATCGCTGCGCGCAAGAACGTGATTGTTGCTCAGCAGGTACTGGTTGCCGCTCCCATCCTGCACCAGCGCCCCCAGCGTGCCTCCGCAGCAGTCGGTCACGTAGGTCTGCCCGTTGTGCGTGGCGGTGTCGTAATCCTCGTTGCTGCCGCCGGAGCTGCCCAGATAGGCCGGCGCGCCGGACTGCTGCGCCTGGTGCGCGGCGGGATTGCTCTCCACGTTCTGCGTGTTCAAGAGAACGATGGCCGATTCCTTCGCGGATGAACTGCCGACACTGGCGACAATATAGGTCGTGACCGTCTGCGAGATGGTTGCTGGCGCCGTATAGGTCACGGTGCAGTAGGTGAAGGCGCCGTTGGTGGCATTGCGCACGCAGTTCGGCGCGCTTAACGATCCCTGTCCTCCGCCTGAGCCGTAGGTCGAAGTCGAAAGCGAGTAGCTGATTCCATCGGTCCCGCCGGCCTCGGCGACATAACCGGTGACGGTGAAGCTGGCTCCCGCGCCCAAAGCCACGTTTTCCGGCGCCAGCGGCTGCAGGAAGCCCGGTGTCAAGGTGACAGTGGCCGAAGCTTTGCCTGCGCCGCCGCTGAGCGTGGCGGTGATGGTTACGTGCACATTATCGGCGGTGAGGAAGGGCGGCGGCGCGTATACGCCTGCAGAGCTGATCGTGCCTGCGCCGGCGGTGGCATCGCCCCCGCTCACAGACCACGTAACGGCTGCAGCGCCCGCGCCGCTGGCGCTGAACAGTTCCGCGCTGCCGTCGTTGCAGCCATTGCAGTTAGTGTCAATGGTTGCCGTGCCTGGAGTGATCGAGAACGCGCCGCCCGGCGGGTCCGCGGCAGCACTGCCGCCGCCGCAACCTGCCAGCGCGAACAGCAGCGGAATCAGCAAAAGGCCCGCGGCCCGCGCCGCCCAGGCGACACTTCGCCCCTTGACACTGAAGGACAGGGCCGGTTCAGCAACGATGCATCCGGTTGACGGCAAAAAATTCAGGCCTTCCTGGGCGGGCGATCGTCCCTGCTGGTGCGAGGCATGCTGACGCGAGACACGAGTGCGTTTCGAGGGAAAAGACTTCCACACTCTGCCATACGGCAACGCAGGTTTAGACCATCGCAAGCGCATAAAAGTTGCTTTTCGCACCATCGAAAGGACTTGCCGGCATTGGGGACCCTCCCATGGTACATCGATCTCAGGTTATGGGCCAAAGGCGCAGGCACACAGGGCAGGCGAGCCTTTCCGGGGAAGATCGTTGGGTAAGCATGCGGTTCCGAAAAGGAATCATCGCGCTCCATGCCCTTGATGGCAGCCGTGGTGGCGCTCGAAAACAGCGGAATCGCAACCGGTGTATGCTCGATGCGCAAGGCCGAAGATGCGGGGCTGGAGGCGCAGGAAGACTATGAGCGACGCTGTGATCGAGCTCAAGGCAACGCCGGGCGATATTACGCGGCTGGCCGTGGACGCGATTGTGAACGCTGCCAACACTTCACTGCTCGGCGGAGGCGGCGTGGATGGGGCGATTCATCACGCCGCCGGGCCGGAACTGCTGGCCGCCTGCGGCAAGCTGGGCGGCTGCGCCACAGGGGACGCCAAACCTACACCCGGTTTTCGGCTGCCGGCCAAGTGGGTGTTTCACGCGGTGGGCCCGGTATGGCACGACGGCCGGCGCGGCGAAGACAAGCTGCTGGCCGGCTGCTACCGCCGCTGCCTGGAACTGGCCCGCGAGCACAATGTGCACAGCATTGCCTTCCCGGCGATCAGCACCGGTGTCTATGGATTTCCCGCGCAGCGCGCAGCGGAGATTGCCGTGCGCACGGTGAAGGAGCATGCGAAGGCAAGCGGAGTCGAGCGCGTGGAGTTTGTTTGCTTCGATCGCGGGACGCTCGAAATCTACGAAGAACTGCTCAACGGGACGGAGTGATCGGATTGCACGGAACAATTGGATCTGCCCTATACGGAGCGGCACTGTGCGCCCAATGCAGACCCGAATCAACGAGGAATTTCAGCATATGCCGGTCAAGCGTGCGGGTTAAGCGCTCCGAACCTTAACGTTCGGCTCGGTGAGCGCATTTGCGATAATCTGCACCTCACCGCCGCTCAAGAATGCGCCTCATCATTTGGAGTTCCTCTTCGACAAGTGGCATGCCTTGCCGGAAAACCTCCTCGGGCATCTTCTGCGGCTTGACCAGCGTGATCATATAAACGGAATCCTTTGCTCCAGCCGGCACAATCCGCGCAGAAGCCGCCCACGATCCCTCCTTGGGATCGACGAATTCGTGATCGAGAATTCCGAACTTCTGTTCGAAATGCGGAATGAGTCTTCCAGCGCCACGAGGCGTCTCGATTTCCCACTTATCCGACCCTAGCGGACGTATCGATTTGACGTTGTGAATCGCCCACTGTGGCATGGTGGCAGGATCGGCGACGAAGCGCCAGGCTTCAGCCGCCGAGCAGGCAATTTGAACGGAGAGAGTCGCTGAGATGGTTGCCACTTTGTTCTTCCTTTCCTTCGCTCTGAAATGATGGTTGGGGATTGTTGGCTCCCATTTACATCTGCGGCTTGGGGAACTCTCTGATGTACTGCTCACCCTTTCGGCCGAGATAGACGACCCGTTTGCCGGTCAGGAATGCCCAGTAGCCGATGACGCCCGCCGCGGTAACCCGCTTCACGAACTCCGGGTAACGAATCACATCAGCCTGTGCATCGCTCAGCGCTGCCACGATAGCGTCACTGTTGAACTCGGCCGGTATGGGACCAGGGTCAAGAATCATGGGCACCGTGTGCGTGGTTGTGTCTGACAGGTAGTGGGTCTTCTGCTTGGTTGCGAAGTCCACGCAGTAAGATTCCACGCCCACCTCGAGCAGCCCTTTGACGACCTGTGGGAAGGTTATCTTGCCTTGCTGTGTTGCCAATGCCAGTTCGTGAATGATCTGTTTGCTCATTTTTGTTCTCCTTATTCGGTTGGCAGGGTTTGCAGGCCATGGGCCTGGACCAGTTTTTTCATTGAGGCGAGCAATGCAGCACGCTCCCTGGCTGAGAGCGGGCCGAAGAACTCCTCGTCGTTCTGATCTGCTAGCCTGGCGAGCTGAGGGATTAAACGCCGTCCGGCAGCCGTTAACGCTACGGATTGAAATCGGCGGTCGTCGGTACGATCAGTACGCGTGATGAGCCCTTTGCCGACCAGCCTATCGACCAGCTTTGAGACTCCCCCGCGCGTCATCCCAATGCGTTGCGCAAGCACGCCGGGCGAGATCTCCTCATCGTCGAACATCTCGCGCATCACTACCCACTCCGCCACCGTTACGCCGCTTGCCTGGAGCTTGCGGGCGAACGCTTGCGAGACATGATTGGAGACGAAGCGCAGCCAGAAACCGACGTGCTTTTTCAGGTCGCTCACAGTGAGAGAAGATGCTCTCGTGTCTGTCATAAAGGTAGATTACATAGAAACTATTTCCATGTCAACTATTATTTCGAAGAAATCTTTATAGCCGGTCACTCCGTCGAAAATCACCTCCATTGGATTCATGCGGGCGAAGGGTTTGGAGTGGTGACCTGCAGGTCATAGCCGAACTTACGAAGCTGTTTGGCGAGGTATTTGGCGCGATTCATCAGCACCTGGGGCTCCAAGCCGTCGCCCTGTTCGATGTAATGAACACCTTCGTGCAGGATCTTCCAAACAAGCCGGCAGAG
>JASIJW010000625.1:0-7573 GCA_030050035.1 Acidobacteriaceae bacterium
AGATCAACTCGCTCTATGAAGTGGACTGCTTTTACACCAATGGCTGGCCACCCCTCGGCAGCCTGCCGGATTGCCATTGCGCGATCTGCAGCAAGCTGCCAGCTTCTGACACGGCGGCTTATTGGCGCGTCTTCACTGACCGCGTACTGGAGTTGTGGGCGAAGTACGATGCGATTGCCAAAGAGAAAAAGCCGGACAGCTTCTTCTTCGCGAACTCCGGCGGGAATGTGCGCGGCGGACCGAATCTTGCCCAATTGGGAGAGACGGCTACGTGGTTTCAGGCCGACAACCAGGGCCGCACGTGGGAGGAACCGGAGGTCTGGGGATGCAGCCTGCAGGGGCGCGTTTGCAACGCCGTCCTGAACGGGAAGTTTGCGGCCAATGTGACGGCGGCCTACTCAACCGGATCGCCCGGGTGGCGCAATTTGTCAAAAAGCGCGGAAGAAGCGCGCATGTGGTTGAACGAGACGTTGGCGAGCGGCATGGCGCCGTACTTTCATTTTGTCGGCGCGGAAGGCGGAGCCGGCGAAGACCTGCGATGGCAGGAGCTGGGGAGAGAATACTTTCGCTGGACAGCGAGACACGACACGCACTTCACCAATCGGCGGTCGATCGCCAATATCGGTGTCGTAATTGGACAGAGCACGCAACTTCTCTACCCCGGACCTGCCACCGCGCGCACGCAGCGTTATATGCGCGAGACCACGCAAGGAATTTACGACGCATTATTGTGGGAACGCTTTGCTTTCGATTTCGTGCACGAAGACCGGCTGGAACCTGAGCGTATCGCCCGCTATCGAGCGCTGGTATTGCCGAACGTGGCCATGCTCAGCGACAGACAATGCCAGCAATTGCGCGACTACGTGAGTGCCGGCGGCTCGCTCATGGGCAGCTTTGAAACCAGCCTCTACGACGAAAACTTAAAACCGCGAGTGGATTTTGGGCTGGCGGAGGTGTTCGGCATCAGCAAAGCCGGCGAGGTGGTGGGCACTAACGGCAACCCGTACTACGCATGGATCGAGCAAGAAAATGCCGCGCGCGCACATGCGATCCTTGCAGGATTCGCCGGCACGCATTGGCTCCCAGGCGCGGAAAATCGCGTACCGCTGAATCCCGTTTCCGATCCGCTATTGACGGTCGTGCCGGGATTCGTGCGCTATCCACCGGAGTTGGCGTATCCGCCTGTGGCGCACACCAGCGAGCCGGCACTTGTGCTGCGCGACAATGGCCCCGGCCGCACGGCCTGGTTCTCCGGCGACGTGGAGCGCACCTATTGGCTAACGGGTCACGGCGATCTGCTTCAGCTCATCCACAACACGCTCAGATGGCTGATGCGCGATGAGCGAATGGTCATCGTGGAAGGCGCCGGATTTGTCGAAATTTTCTGCTGGGAGACGGAGCCCGGATACGCCGTGCATTTGCTTAACTACACCAACCCCAACGCGCATCACGGATGGATGCAGTCAGTAGTCAAACTGGGACCACAGCAGGTGAGAATAAATCTGCCATCGAGCGTGCGAGTGAAGGCCGTTGACCTGTTACGCGCAGAAAAGAGCACCTCATTTGAAATGCACGGCCAGGAACTCCGCTTCACCATTCCGTCTTTGGACGACTACGAGGTTGCGGCCATCACGATCGTATAGATCGATAAATGTCCAATCAGTAGCTTAAGCGGCCGCGTTGAATTGTCAAAAATCGCCAGCAGGAGCCGAGGAAATCGGGATCATTGCTCTCACGCTCGTTGTTGCCAACGCTCCTGGTCAACGCCGCCGCAGAGCACACCGGTGCACGCTGATACTTCTGACTCGAACCACACCGAACCCGAAAATGCCATATCCCCAGGTAGGCGCCCGTCATTCACCGAGAGAAAAGGCTACGCTTATGGTTGTTTTTATTTCTACCGGCTCGTCGTTGACGACGTATGGCCGGTATCGCCAGCCGCGCACGGCATCGAGAGCGGCTCCTTGTAACATGACGGGACCGCTCACAACGTGCAAGTCTTCGATCTTGCCGGCCTTGGAAATGGTGGCTTCCAGTTGCACAATGCCGGAGACCCGAGCCTGCCTGGCGATCTCTGGATAGACAGGCGGCCACTTTTTAATCAGAAGTCCCATGGCCACGCCGGGAGATACCGCGAGTGGACCGTGCTTTGCCGCAACGACGGAAGGCGCATTTTGAGCGAATACGCTGCCAATGGAGGCACTGCCGCCCAGACTGCTCGCGGTGGCCGGGGAAAGATTCGAGGGGGGCGGCGGCGTCGCAACCTGCTTCTGCATCATCTCTTGCGATATCCGGGACGGCTCATTCAGTTGATCGTGCATCATTTCTGATTGCGCCGAGGTCGGTCCCGTCTGCACAGGCGCCGATTCCGTTTCCGTCGGCGTTGAATCCACCTGCGCCGAGGTCGGATTCACAGCTTCAGCCGTTGTGACAGTTTCATCCTCTGCTTTCGTCCGCCTGGGCGAGGGCGTCGGATCGTCTGCGTTCAACTGAGTATCGGTCGCGGCCACAGGTGGTGCGATTGTGCCTTTCACTGGAGCCGTGGTTCGTGAATGGAATAACCAGACCGCGAGAATGAACGCGAGCAAAATTGAACATCCGCCGGCGCCTGCAATGATCCACCGCTTTCTCGCTGCATTCTGCTTTTCGCTGACTTCGCTATTCAATTCGTCCGGCTGCGGACGAATTTCTTGAAACAAGTTCAGCCAATCGGGCTCCGTTGTGACTTCGTTTATCTTTTCGACAGCATGAAGCCGGTGCGAAGCAACACTGGGTTTCTGAACTGGCTCTGACTCCTGAAAGCCTGGACCGGCCGGCAACCTCGACGTCTCATCCAAGCCTTCCAAGTGAGTCTTGGCCAAGGCTTGCGCCGGCTTGTATTTTTCGGTGTGCGGCGGATCGGAGGTTGCCCCCGGCGCGAGCACCTTGCCGTGTGCGGGTGAGTTGTTGAGCGTTGCCGGCGCTGATGCCGCGGCGTCGAGCTCGGGAGCTCGCAAAGGTGTGCCGTGCTTCGAGGCCTGGATTTTCTGCCAGTCGGTGAGTGGATTCGCCTTCGTGGAATTGGGCGGAGCGGCGCTCCGCATCATAGTGTAGCTTCCGCTGTCGCTCTGATTGAGTGGATTTGCCTTCGCGGGATTCGGCGGAGCGGCGCTCCGCGTGGTAGTGTAGTTTGAACTGTCGGCCTGATTGAAAGCCACTGAGAAGGTATGCGTTCCCGCTGCGACTCTGGGATCGGGGTTCGTCCACGTGACGACCGGCGCAGGTTTTTCCACGATCTTGATTGATACGGTTGCGTGGGAGGCGGCGTAGTTCTCGCTGTCTGTTGGAGTGAAAACAACCGAGAGGGTATGTGTTCCTACCGGTAACACCTGTCCGGGGCCCGGCGCGTATTCGAATGTTCCAGGCACGGGCGAGGTGGCGCAGAGCTGGGCATCGCCAAGTGCGATGTCGCTCATAATCGAGTGCGGCGCGGGCCACGCGATGCTTGGGATTGCCTTGGACACCTCGAGCGGCACAGTAGCTCGTACCGGAGCGTAGTTCGCGCTGTCGGCGGGAATGAACGTTGCTGAGAGTGTCTGCGTTCCCGCCTTCAGTACCTCGCCCAGCGCGGGAGCGTAATCAAATGTTCCTGGCAATGATGCTGCGGCACAGAGTTGGCCCGCACTCAGCGGCGTGCCGTACGGTATCGGATCGGGTCTCGGCCATGCGATGGCTGGCGTCGATCTCTCCACTTCGAGCGCCACAGTCGCTTGTGCAGTGATGTAACGTTCACTATCTGCCGGCGTAAAGGAAACGGAGAGCTTGTGCGTACCTGCCGGCAGCACCGTACCTGGAGCCGGTGTGTATACAAGCGTTCCCGCAACCGATGCCGTGGCGTTGAGCTGGGCCGAGGAGAGCGCGTCTCCGTAGGCAATAGGGGCAGGCGCGGGCCACGCGATGGCCGGCGTCGATCTCTCCACTTCGAGCACCACAGTGCCTTGCGCAGTGATGTAACGCTCACTATCTGCCGGCGTAAAGGAAACGGAGAGCTTGTGTGTACCTGCCGGCAGCACCGTACCTGGACCCGGTGTATATACAAGGGTTCCCGCAACCGATGCCGTGGCATTGAGTTGGGCCGAGGAGAGCGCGTCTCCGTAGGCAATAGGAGCAGGCGACGGCCATTTAATTGCAGGAGTAAGCCGCGCAGGGGCCGGAGGTGCAATTTTGCGATTCAATTGAGCATCGTTGCCATGACGCTCGTCTGCAACAGTTCTAACGGACCCTTTGAGGCTGAAGCCCTTCTTCTTCTCTTTCAGATCCTTCGGAGCAGGGTGTCCGGTAATTGCGGCGGCCATTTCCAGGCTCAGATGCGATATGCGCGTATTTCCCACCCCGGTTACGCCGTACTGCATCTCGCGGGCAGACTCCTGATCCTCAGGAATCTTCCACCGCACTGGCCTTCCCAGAGCCTTGACGACGTCATCTTCCCTTACCCCGCCCAGCAGGTGATTCTCAAAGCGGTTGATCACAACTTCAAGGTTTGGCCCACCCGCCGGAAAGAATTGCGAGATCAGGCGATTTGAATTGCGCAGTTCGGAGACACCGCTCAAAGTGACCAGGTAAACCGTAGAGGCCTTTTTGAAAAGCGCCGTACCTGTCAGGTCCATCCGTGATCCCACGTCCACGATCACATGGTCGAATTCGCGCCGAGCGATCTCGATCAACTTGTCGATGGCGTCTTCGCAGCCTTCCATCCCGGAAATATTGCTGGGGGCGGCAAGCACGAATAGTCCTGATTGATGCCTGACCAGCAGCTCTTTAAGAAGAGTCGCGTCCAGGCGGTCGGCATTCCGGATTGCGTCCTCGGTCGAGTATTTTGTGGCAATCCCTAGAGCCAGTGCCGCGTTTCCAATAGGGAGAGCGAGATCGACGAGCAAGGTTTTTTGCTCGGAACTTCCGGAGAGCGCGATGGCGAGATTGCAGGCGAGTGTGGTAGCCCCACATCCCCCCTTGGGGCAAATAAATAAGAGCAGGCTTCCCGCCGTTTTCTTTACCGGCTCGGTCTTTTCGCAACGAATGCCCGCGGCCCGGTTGAGAGCTTCGGCCACCATGCCCTCTTCAAGGGGTAGGAGCAGGAATTCGCGGGCGCCCGCGCGCATGCAGCGCACCGCCAGCTTCGTGTCAACTCGCTCCGAATAGACCATGACCATCATCGAGTCGCTCGCTCCGACTCTTTCCACCAGATCCAATACAAGATCCGGGTCACTATCCAGGTCGAGTACGATCACGTTGAAGGACTGCTTAAGCAGCCACTCGTATTCCTCAGGTCCTTCAGGGTAACTTTCAAACTCACGAACGTTTGTTGTCCGGCCGCTTTCCGCAAGAGCCATTGACACGGTCTTGCGCCTCTTCTGGTCCGGGCCAATCAAGGCAATCGACAAGGACTCAGCCCCCATCGTGCCAGGAAGATAATTCGTGCTGAAGCCTGATGACACTCTTGAACTCATGGTGGCTCCTTGCAACACCTGCAGCCATTCCGGTCAAATGTTGAATTGATCGACAGACTGGGGAGCCGAACGCGTCAGCTTGCTCGTGCCCTCAGCAGAAAAAACACGTGAGGGGCGTTGCTTCCGTGGGGAGAAAAATTCAATGCGACCGTAACCTGGAGCAGTGTCGCAAAAGGTACCTTGAAACTAGATTCTATGTTTCGTATTGGTCCCCATTATATAAATGGCCTTGCTCAATAACCATAAGTAAGCGTTACCAAAGTTTGGTTTGTTGCCGGCCATTCTGGTCGGCAACTCTTCCCTTTGCTGGTTTTTCGCCAAGTATACGAATGTGCTGTCGGGTCGCCTGACCTTGTCGATTATTCGCGAACCGAGAGACGAACCGGCCGCGCCTCAGAGAATAAGATCGCGCTTTTCTTGTCACAGGCCCCTCTTTCGTTTCTGCCTCGGTTGTCCCCGGCGGTACCTTCGCGATCGTGTCCCATCGATCCCATTCCAGCCAGCTCGGGCGGCCGCGCACGTAGCTCGAATCCTTCAGCCCGTACGCCGTTGTGATCAGGTCCGCTATGGTTGCCTGCCACACGATGTATCGCCCGTTTTCGAGAAACGCTCCTTCGAAAAAAAAGAAAACGCCGTGGCGGACTCGGGTGAATATCGGCAATCTCGAACTTGACCGCCTTCGCAGCCGCCGGAGTCGCAGGGTCTGCGGCAGTTCCGGCCTGAGTCGTCGTTGACGGAGTGGATTGTCCGAAGGCCGGCCCGGCCAGAGCCGCAAATAAACGTCTCTGCAAGCATTCGCACTTCAAGACAACCTCCAGTCAAAACCACCAGAATCGGATTTTGAAACTCAAAGCAGCCGTGCCGCCGTACGTGAAGCTTCGCAAACCCAACCCCGTTCCCCGCTTTTCCGCTTGCCGTACCGCTGCAATGCGTCCCGCAATAGTTAATTGAATGCCGTCCTGATGACACGCCACAATCTTCGGTTCTTATGTACTCGGTAGATGCCAGAATGGGCTCGACCGTCAGTTGATATGTTACGATTGTCCGACTTTGAAGGGCGCCGCCTTTTTGTAGCAAAGATGCCAGTCCTGACATCCTTTGCCTGCAACCGGCGGATTCGCCAGCACCTGATCGTAACGGGAGGCACGTCGCGCACGTCATTGCAGGATAGAGCTTGTGCGCTTATCGACAACCTAATTCAAGCAAGGAGCTTCAGGATGGCCGCTCAAATGGAATTCAAAGTAAACGTCTACAATGCCGCCGCTCGCCAATTTCACGCCAGCCCACTGCTCTTTGCAAAGAAGCTGAGTTTGGCGTTCGCGCTTCTCCTCTTCTCGCTTGCCCCACTGTCCATCCGCGGTCAAGTCGATACCGGTGCAATTGTAGGCAGTGTTCAGGATTCGACTGGCGCGGCCATTCCCGGCGCCACCGTGACGGCTACTAATGAGGGAACCGGCATTCAACATACAGCCACGAGTGATGCCGCCGGCGAATACACGATCAGTCCACTGCAACTCGGCTCTTACACCCTGACATTCGAGCGGCAAGGTTTTAAGACCAGCGTGCAACAGCACATCGAAGTGACAATCCAGTCGCAACTCAAGGTGAATGTGACGTTGCAAGTGGGCGCCGTAAACCAAAGCGTGCAAGTGAGTGCGGCCACGCCGCTGCTGGAGACCCAGACCTCCTCGATGCAGCAACTCGTGGGCACGCGTCCTATCATTGATCTGCCGCTCAACCGGCGCAACGCCACGTTTCTCGCGCAACTCTCGCCGGGTGTCACCTTCGCCCAGCACGACACGCGCGGCCTGCAGGCCAGCGGCTCCTTCAGCGCCAACGGCCTGGACCGCACCCAGAATGACTATTTGCTGGACGGCCTGGATAACTACTCCTACATCGGAGACCTGGTCAATCAGACTCAATATGCCCTTTTGCCCCCGCCCGACGCCCTGCGCGAGTTCACCGTGCAGACGAGCAACTACTCGGCCGAATTTGGCCACTCTGCCGCAGCCGTACTGAATATCTCGACCAAGTCTGGCACCAATCAGTTCCATGGCGATCTCTGGGAGTTTCTGCGAAACGATGAC
>JASIJW010000626.1:0-10470 GCA_030050035.1 Acidobacteriaceae bacterium
GCCGGTTATGCATGCGGCCTTTCCGGAAAACTTCATCTCGCTCCGGTTTATGGCGGTCGTCTTGAGGACCGCATTGACGATGGCTACAGCGTCTTCGACTGGAGTATCGATCTAAGCAATCTCTGGCCGGGCCACAATATGTGGAGGGTATGGCTCAACGAGCAGGGAGTCAAATGGCCCGAAGCTCCAAAGGGAGATGGAGCGCTGGCATGGGGAGCGCCAATTGACCCGAAATACACGCAGACAGCCTGGTGCTCCGATAGAGCAATTCAATTCATTCGCGGGCAAAAGGATTTCGGCCCGTGGCTGATGTCGGTGAATATCTTCCAACCCCACCATCCATTTTGGCCGACGAAAGAGTATCTTGATCGCTATCGCGCATCGGATATGCCGGGGCCGAATTATCGCGAGGGCGAACTCGCGAATAAGCCAATCTATCAGCAAGTGGACCATCACGGAGCCTACGCCGGTCGCGACGTCTCGTTTGCAGACACCAGTGATCTACAGCATCGGCAAATGAAGGCCGCATACTACGCGATGATCGAGCAGATAGATACAGAAGTCGGGAGAATGTTGCAGGCGCTCGATGAAACCGGACAAGCTGAGAACACAATCGTCATCTTCATGAGCGACCATGGCGAAATGTTGGGCGATCACGGCATCTTTCTCAAAGGTCCCTATTTCTACGAGGGCGCAATTCGCGTACCGATGATCATCCGCTGGCCCGGAAGGTACAAGGCGGGCCTTCGCAGTGATGCTCTTGTAGAAATGGTTGATCTGGCGCCCACGCTCCTGGAAGCAGCCGGAGTTGCGATTCCTCCAGGCATGCAGGGGCGCTCGCTGAACTCGCTCCTCACCGGTCGTACCACTCGGCATCGTGATTCAGTGTATTGCGAATTCTTTGATTCGGGTTTCCTGTACAACCCGCCGCCGATGGCTGTCTGCGTCAGAACCGAAAGCCATAAAGTGTCGTACTATCAGAACCTCGACATTGGCGAACTTTACGATTTAGAAAAAGACCCCACCGAAACAAACAATCTCTGGAATTCGCAAAGCGCTCGCGCCCTCCGCGAAGAGATGATGCGTCTTGTAGTGGCGCGCATGATAGACACTGTTGACCCGGCTCCAGAGCGGAAATGCCCGTGGTAACTCCTGATCGGAACCAGGAGAAACCAATTTTCTACTCCGGGGCTAAGAACCGCAATTGGCAATATCGAGAGCTCTTAGGAGGAAGCGCTTGCTAGTCACTGAATCCTTGCCTCCTCCGGCGAACGAAATAAAAGGGCATTCCATTCGACTTACCTCATTGATCAGCTTATTTAAGTTGTGTGCATTCCTGACGATTTTAGTCTGCAGCGTAGCAAGCGCTGCAGACTTGACTCAAGCTCACTTCAGGGGCTGGAACTCTACCCAGTTGAGGAACGATTTCATCCAATTAAATGTGACCCCTCAGCTTGGAGGAAGAATTCTCGGCTATCAACTCGGAGACCATTCCTTCCTTTGGGCGAATCCGGCACTTCAAGGACAAGTTCCCCCTCCCACACACTTGGGAAGCGATGGCTCGTGGCTTAATTGGGGCGGAGACAAACTCTGGCCGGCGCCTCAAGGGTGGAGCAGCCCCGAAGAGTGGCCCGGACCTCCTGATCCTGTGCTGGATGGCGCTCCTCAGGAGGCGAAGGTGTTTGCGCGCCATGGCGCGTCGATTGCTATCGAACTAACCAGCCCCAAGGATCCAAAAACTGGCATTCAATTCAATCGCGTAATCCGCATCTTCAACGGCACTTCACATGTCCACGTGACCGCCACGATGACCAATATCACTACCCGGCCGATACGCTGGGGCATTTGGACGGTGACGCAACTGGATGCCGGAAATAAATCGGCGCAAGGCTGGAATCCCAACTTTTATACCTATGCGCCGTTCAATCCCGAAAGTCACTTTCCACATGGTTATCGTGTCTTGTTTGGAGCAGCTGCCAATCCGGAAATTCAACCGAATTTAGTCCCGGGGCTTTTGCGCCTCCATTACTCGTGGATTGTAGGAAAGGTGGCACTTGATTCGCCCGACGGCTGGCTTGCAAACGTTGACGGCTCCAGCGGCTTTGTCTTTGTGCAGAGTTTCAGGTACCAGCCGAATGCGGTGTACCCTGACGGCTCATCTGTTGAGGTATGGACGAACGGGCTGGGAACCATCAAAGCATGGGGACGAACCGTCAACATGCAACCCAATCCGATCGACAACCCCTACGTCGTCGAAAGTGAACTTATAGGCCCGTATGCCAGGCTCGAACCCGGCCGGCAAAGCGAATTTTCCTACGATTGGTATTCTGCAAACATTGGCGGGAATTTTCCGATCCTCTCTTGCGGCCAGTATGGATGTAGCTGTCAGCCGTTCAGCGCAAAAAGGCGCGGCAATCAAATATCTCTCGACGGCCGTTTCGGCGTCTTTTATAAAGGATTTTTAGGAATCGAATTTGTGGACGCGTATGGACGTCCAGTCGGTAAGTTGAAGCTCCTCGATAGCGTCTCTCCGTTACAGCCACTTGTTCTGCGTTCGACTATCGTTAATTCTCCCGCGAATGCAGCCAGTATCCGCCTCGCAATCTACCGGTCTTCAACCGAAAGGCTCGGAGAATTGGCGCGTGTGGCGATATCGCAGTAAATCGCTGCCCTGGGACTTGGAAGAAAAAGGCCCTCGATTGTTCACCTCCGGCTGAGAATTTGGCCGAGTGAGTCGTCAGCACCTTCGCGGATATCAAGGGCCTTCACGAGAAAATAATCCAGGTATAGCCGCGCCCCGGAGGCAAACTCATTGACAGCCACGCCCGTTCGAACACGTCCCCCAAAAAAGAGGCGCCGCGGAGCCGCTCCGCCGCGTGTTAACCCCTGGCTGCGCCGCGCCGTCGTCGCAGCTTTTCTCGGCATAGCCATCCTGGCTTGGGCCGTTCTCGCGCGCCGCTTCGCGCCGCAGTCCAATACTGCGCGCGATAGCTTTGACGCCATCATCGTTCTCGGCTACCCAGCCGACGCAGACGGCAATCCCACGCCCATTCAGCTCGCCCGCGTCACCGAAGCGGTCCAGGAATATGAGCGTGGCGCCGCGCCGCGGCTCATCGTCACTGGCGGCGCTGTCGCCAACCGCTACGTCGAAGCCCAGGTGATGGCGCGCACCGCCGAGGCGCAGGGTGTTCCGGCCTCGGCCATCTTCATGGAGCCCCATGCCCGCGACACCATCCAGAACGCCTGTTATTCGGTCCGCCTCATGAAAACCCATGGCTGGGCCTCCGCTGAGGTCGTTTCCAGCCCCAGCCATCTGCCCCGCGTGGGTCTCATCTTCAGCCGTCTGCCAATCGAGTGGCGCGTCCACGCCGCGCCGCCGCTCGAACCCCTTTCGGCCGATGCCCGCCGCGCCGCCGCCGCCTTGGAAACCCTCAAGACCATCCGCTACCTGCTTTGGGCACGCTGGCATGAGCAATGCACGCCATAGCCAAGCCAATAAGAAAATTCAGGTCCGGCGCGGTTCGCCCACTTTGTACACCCGGAGGCCGGATTGCGAGCAGACCACCTCAGGCCGTAACTCCGGCCCTCCCTTTACCGTAAGATCCCGTCCGTTGTCCCCCTTCGGCCCGGTCCTGTAAGCTAACGGGTGATGCGTTTCCCAGCACGATTTGCTGCCTTTTTTGCCGCTGCCGCCCTTGTGGCCGCGGCTGCCGTTTCTGCCCCAGCCCAAAGCTCGGCCCAGAATCCAGACCAGAATCCACCCCAGAATTCAGGCCAGTCGTCTTCCAGCCAGAATCCGCCCGCCCAGTCGTCGGTGCCCACCGGCCCGCAAACCCCCGGCAACGGCACCTACGTCGCCACCAATCCGCTCGCCGGCGTGCGCTACGACAACCGCTTCGATCTCTCGCTGGGCCTGGCATACCGGCACATGAAGGCCGGTCCTACCCTGCTCCAGGGCTCGAACCTGGGCGGCCTGGACCTGAGCGGGTCGATGTGGTTGACCAAACGCTGGGGCCTGCAAACCTCCCAGCGCTTCTACGTCGGCACCAGTGGCGCCGGAACCAGCACTGGACCCACCGGCGGCAACGCGCAGAACGACATCAAGGGACCGCTGGTAAGCGAGTACTTCTTTACCGCCGGCCCCGAATGGCTCGGCCCGCACAACATACACGGAGCCATCCTGGCCCATGTGCTCGTCGGCGGCGTCTACGGCAACTTTGAAAAGGACCTGCTCGGCCAGCCGCCGTCTACCGTGGCCTTCTACAACAATCAGGTGGCGCCAGCCATCATCGCCGGCGGCCACTTCGATCTCAACCGCTCGCCGCGCTGGGTCTTCCGCATCACGCCTGACGCCATCGTCACCCACTACAGCATCAATTACCCCCCGCACACTTCGCAGTTCGACGTGAACTTCGCCATCTCCGTCGGCATGGAGTACAAGTTCAAAACGAAGCGGTAACCCCTTACCGCCGATGGCGCAACCAATAGCCATCGGCAGCCGTCAAAATCTCTTTGAGTATCCGTAATACCTCTCTGCCGGTGCCTTCGCTCGGGGTGGCGCCGCACCGGCCAAATGAAAGATCCTTATGCCCGGGCCGGCTTACCGGCCCTGCAGCCGTAACTGCCCACAAGCAACTCGCTTTATTGCCGGTGTGGTATTCTCGACCCTTCCCTGACGGCAGTGGCGCCGCGCAGCCGGACGCGGTATTGTTTTCGAGAGAAAAACCGCAGCACTCAGACAGCGCCCAAGGCGGAATCCCGCGAGGCAGAATCTCATGGATATGAAGGACGCGCTCGGAGTACTCCTCGCCGGTGGGGCCGGCGAACGGCTCTTTCCGCTCACGCGTGACCGCGCCAAGCCGGCAGTTCCCTTCGGCGGCCATTACCGCATCATCGATATCACGCTCTCCAACTGCATCAACTCCGGCCTGCGCCGCGTCTACGTGCTCACCCAGTACAAGGCGCTCTCGCTCAACCGCCATATCCGCGAAGGCTGGTCCGGCATCGTCTCCCAGGAGCTGGGCGAGTTCTTCGAGCTCATGCCGCCCATGCAGCGCACTGGCGCCAACTGGTACATGGGCACCGCAGACGCCGTCTACCAGAACATCTACTCCATCGGCAGCGAGCAGCCCGAGTACGTCATCATCCTCTCCGGCGACCACATCTACAAGATGGACTACAGCCGCATGCTGGCCCATCACAAGGAAACCAAAGCCGATGTGACGCTGGCCACGCTGCCCATCCCGCCCGACGAGGTCTCGCGCTTCGGCGTCGTAGAAGTCGGCCACACCGGCGAGATTCTCGGCTTCCAGGAAAAGCCGCAGTCCACCAGCTTCCGCTCGCCATTCAATCCCAACACGGTCGATGCCTCCATGGGCATCTACATCTTCAATACCGAAACACTCCTCAAGGCGCTCATCGCCGACGCCGACGATCCGAATTCCAAGCACGACTTCGGCCACAACATCCTGCCTGCCATGCTGGGCAAGAAGAAGATGATCGCCTACAGCTTCGTGGACGAAAACAAAAAAGAGGCGCTCTACTGGCGCGACGTAGGCACGCTCGACGCCTACTACGAAGCCAACATGGACCTCTGCTCGGTCTCGCCCATCTTCAACCTCTACGACAAGGAATGGCCCATGCGCACCCGCGTGCGCCAGTACCCGCCGGCCAAATTCGTCTTCGGCGAGCCCGGCCGCTCCGGCATGGCCGTCAACTCCATCATCACCGCCGGCGTCATCATCTCCGGCGGCATCGTGTCGAACTCTATCCTCTCGCAGGACGTGCGCGTCAATTCATACACTGAGATCGACCAGAGCATCATCTTCTCGCACGTCAGCGTCGGCCGCCACTGCCGCATCCGCCGCTCCATCATCGACCGCGACGTCCACATCCCCGAAGGCACCATCATTGGCTACGACCCCACCGAAGACAAGCGCCGCTATTTCGTCACGCCCTCAGGCCTCACGATCGTCACCCGCGACGCCTCTCTCTTCGAAAACCCTGTGGATCCTGAGTTCATGCAGCGGTATTGAGCCAATCCTATTTTGGGCTTTTGCGGCCGGCAACAATGCTGACAGATGGCAACCTTTGTTGACTGTTGCTCCGCCTTTCGCTATAGTCAAACGGAATGGTGTTCCGTCTCAATCCGACTGCGACATGCGCGTGTTGTTGCGCGCTGTGGCTGTCGTGTGCGTGAGCCCGGTTCTCCAGCGCAACAGACGGCCGCGTTTCAGCTTTAGCTGACGCGGCTTTTTTGTTGCCTTCTGCAAAGCGAACACAAAATCCTCGAATGACCCCATGCAACGTAACAGCGCGCTCTCGCCGTGTTGGCTCCCGCCAGCCTTCGCGTTGTTGTCGCTGTTGTTGCTGATCGAGCGATGTAGCGCTTCCAAGTGAACGCGCAGGCCAATCCACACTTTTGCTTCCCGTAATCGGAAAATTGCGATTCACAGCATTCGGGCCGTTTAGCTCCGCAAGACGGCCGCATTCAGGAGGTCTTCACGATGCGTATCATCAGGTTCTTCTCCCTTGCGACAGCTCTATTGCTAACATTATCCGTCGCGCTCCATGCGCAGGTTGTCGGCGCAACTCTCACAGGCGTGGTTCGCGATGTTTCTGGCGCCTTCATTTCAGGGGCCACCGTTACCATTCGCCAGACAGAGACCGGCACTACCCGCAACATTACTACGGACTCTGAAGGACGCTTTGCTGCCCCGTCGCTTCCCGTCGGGCCATATACCGTCGCCGTGAATCATCGTGGATTTGCGCCTCAGATGCAAACGGGCTTTTCGCTCACGGTGGGTCAGAGCCTGCAATTGAACTTTGTTCTCGCTGTAGCCGAAGCGCAGGAAGAGGTGGTCGTCGACGCTTCACAATCGAGTGTGAACACCTCGACCGAGCAAACCGCGGGACTGATTGACGAGCGTCAGGTGAAAGAACTGCCGCTGAACGGGCGCAGCTACGACGAGTTACTCACGCTCAATCCTGCCACGGTCAACTATTCCGGCGAACGCTCGGGCGGCATCGGCACATCGAATTCGTCGGTGGGTAATATGTTCTCAGTGAACGGCCGCCGCCCACAGGACAATCTCTTCCTGCTCAACGGGATTGAGTACTCGGGCGCCTCGCTCATCAATGTCACCCCCGGCGGCACCAGTGGTGAGCTTCTGGGCGTGGACGCGGTCCGCGAGTTCAACGTGGTGACCGATACCTACGGCGCCGAATACGGCAAGCGCGACGGCGCGCAGGTGAGCATTGTGACCTCGTCGGGCACAAATCAACTCCACGGCACTGCCTTCGAGTTTCTGCGCAACAGCGCTCTCGATGCGCGCAACTACTTCGACCAGGGTACGATTCCGGAGTTTCAGCGCAACCAGTTTGGCGGCTCGCTGGGCGGGCCGATTCGCAAGAACAAGGCCTTTCTCTTCGGCAACTACGAAGGTTTCCGGCAAGCCTGGGGTCTGAGCGACGTTACGCTGGTGCCCGACAATCAGGCCCGTCAGGGTTATGTTCCTAATTCGTCCGGCGTCGAACAGCATGTCGGGGTTAACGCGGCAGTTGTGCCGCTTCTCAGCCTTTGGCCCGTACAGAACGGTCCCGAACTGTTGAGCAACGGTAGTCCGAGTGGCATTGCCGAAGCGTTCAGCCATCCGCCGCAACATATTCGTGAGGACTTCGGCACCGCGCGTTTCGACGATAATCTCAGCGGCAAAGATCTGCTCTTCGCCGTCTATACCGTCGATGACAGCGCGGCAAATACGCCATCGCAAAATCCCCTCAGCCTCATCAACGAGAGCCTGCGCGAGCAGGTGGCCAGCATTCAGGAGCAACACGTCTTCAAGCCGACGCTGCTCAACACCGCGCGCTTTGGCTATTCGCGCGCCAGCTACTTCTTTACCGGACTGGTTCCGGTCGGCGGTGTTTCCGGCTGGGTAAGCGGAGAGCCGGTTGGCGCTATCGTCATCAGCGGCAGCACGGCTTCAAACGGCGCGTCGGCCATCACCGGCGCGGGCGCGAACACCGGCAGCAACAACCTCACCGCGCGCAATCTGTTTACCTGGGACGATCACATCTATTGGTCAAAAGGCCGCCAGCAGATCGAGGCTGGCGTGTGGTTGCAGCGGTTACAAGCCAATGATCTGCTCGCTCAGGATCAATACGGGCAAGCGTCATTCAGCACACTCACCACCTTCCTGCAGGGAACCGTGGCCACCTTCACCGTTGTACCCGCGCCCACCGAGTTGGGCTGGCGGTCGCTGGAAGGCGCGGCTTTCCTCGAGGACACGATTAAGGTGACGCCTCGGCTCGAACTGCGGGCGGGCTTCCGCTCGGAGTCGACCAACGGATGGAACGAGTCGCAGGGGCGCGCCTCGAATTACGCGATCGTCAACGGCGTTCTGCAAACGACGCCCGTGGTTGGCAACGCGGCGCTGTGGACGAACCGGGCGAAGTTTCTGCCCAATCCGCGCCTCGGGTTTGCGTGGGACGTGCAAGGTAACGGCAAGACAGCAATCCGCGGCGGCGTTGGCTTGTATCACGGCCTGCTCGACACGCTCGATTACCGCGTCGATCAAGCTGCACCCTATAACACAGCCGAGTCCATCAAAAATACCGCGGTGTCGAGCCTCAACTTTACGCCGGGCATACCGCCGCCGGCCACAGCCAAGATCTCTCCAAGCAACGTGCAGCCCGATCTGGCCACACCGGCAGTCATCACCTGGAGCTTGCGGTTCCAGCAGCAGATTGCCCCGCAGACTTCGCTCACTTTGGGCTACGTTGGTTGGCACGGCTACCATCAAATCCAGTCAGAAGATATGAACGAGCCTGTGCCCGCTTATACATCAACAGGGCAGGTCTACTACCCCAGCACCACGCTCGTGAATCCAAACCTCGCCAACACGACGTCGTGGGTCTCCGGGGGAACGGGCTTATATAACGCGTTGGAGGTCGACGTGCGGCACAGTTATGCCGACGGCTTCCAACTCCGCGGCAATTACACGTGGGCAAAAAATCTCGACGATGGTTCGGCATGGAACACCAGCGTCAGCGGCAACACGCCTGCATACGTCGAGTTCCCGCTCGATTCGAAACTCGATTGGGGACCGGCTGCAACTGACGTGCGCCAGGCCGCTGCGGTTAATGGAAGCTACGATCTTCCGTTCGGCCGCAAGCGCCGTTTCCTTTCGAATGCACCGCTTCCTGTGGAAGTGATTGCCGACGGTTGGACAGCCAGCGCTATTGTCACGCTACAAACCGGTTTCCCTTTCTCCCCGCAGCTTGGCTACAACCCGCCTGGCAATGGCGACACGCGCAATCCCGTTCGCCCAAGCTGGAATCCGAACTTTAGCGGCAGCCTCTACCCGCACACCGTCGGCGAGTGGTTCAACCCCAACGCCTTCATTCCGCCCACGGTCGCCGTCCCGAACGCAAGCGGCGGAAGCACCACCTACGGCACTTATGGGAACGCCCGCCGAGACTCTCTCGTTGGTCCCGGTCTTTCAGAGCTGGATTTCTCGGCGGTGAGGACGGCGCATCCAACAGAGCACCTTGGTGTTGAGTTCCGGGCGGAATTCTTTAACATCCTCAACCACGCCAATTTTCTAACACCCAACGAAGTGGTTTACACCTCTGCCACTTCGGGCATCTCGCCTACGGCAGGCGTGGTCACGGCAACTTCAACCACATCGCGCCAGGTGCAGTTCGCCGCCAAGCTGCAATTTTAGACAAGAGAGGTAGCCGACCCTAAAGGCCTCGTCCATTTATCCATTGATCGAGTTCTTAACCGTTAGGTGGCCCGAGGCGCAGCCGAAATCCAGTCCGGCGCCTCGAGGGTGAGGCCAATTCAATCGTAAGCAGGGTAGGACTACATGTTGGCCACGTCGATCCCCACAGTGGTACAACTGCGAATTCACTTGCCAGTCGTGTGTCTGTATGGCGATCTTTAGCCCTGATCGACCGCAGCACTGGCCCAGCACTGGCCGGGAATTCATCGACGAGGAAAAACGCCATTGAAAAGACGCACATTTCTTAGAAATACTGCGATTGAGTTAGCCACAATTGCCGGAGCTGGGTTGGCCGGCCTCAACGCAGAGGGACTGGAAGAAAGCGGATCAACAACCAGCGCGACGCCGCAAGAAAGTACTGCCGCAGCCAAAACAGAACATCCGGCCGGCCTGACGACCCGGGACACATCAATACCTGATCCTGTGCGCGAGCCGTATCTGCTTCACACCGGCGTGCAGTCACGTTCAATTTCCTTTGAAAATCCCACCGGTGCACCAGGCCAGGGCGGCAAAGCCGCCAGTAAGCTTGGGATCGGCCGCAAAGGATCCCCTTGTCGTACGATCCAGCCCGGCGAGACAGTCGGCCTTTGCGATATCGAAGGGCCCGGCATGATCCGTCACTTCTGGATGACGACCAGCAACGTACACAACTCGCTCCGTTCCATTGTGGTGCGCGCTTATTGGG
>JASIJW010000627.1:0-4965 GCA_030050035.1 Acidobacteriaceae bacterium
TAGAACGCGCCGAATCGGCGTGCCGCACACCCGGCACGGCTCGCCGGTGCGCAGGTACACGCAGTGCTCAACCTGAAAAAAGCCGCGCTCGCCATCGGCATCCACGTAATCGGAGACTGAAGACCCGCCCAGCCGGATGGCGTGCTCCAGCACCGCGCGTAATCCGAGGCGCAACCGCTCAAGCTCGGCGCGCGTCAGCCGTCCGGCGCTGCGTAGTGGCCGGATTGCGGCGCGAAACAGGCTTTCATCCGCGTAGATATTGCCCACCCCGGAAAGCAGCTTCTGGTTCAACAGCGCAGCCTTGATGGAAAGCTTGCGGCCGCGGAACAGTCCGGCAAATTCATCTGTCCCGATGGTCAGCGGCTCCGCACCCGGCCCGACAAAGCCCTCCGCGCGGGCAAGTTCGCGGAACTCCAGCCGTCCGAACCGCCGCGGATCTACAAAGCGCAGCTCCCGGCCGCTCGCGAGCGTTAGCCGCGCGTGCGTGTGCGGCGCAACCGGCGCATCGGGCGCAGTCACCAGCAGCCGGCCCGTCATGCCCAGGTGCACAATCCACTGCGCATCGGGTCGCGCTTCCGCTCTCGCACCGCCCGATCCGAGCTCGCAAACAATGTGTTTTCCCGTGCGATGAACGGCCAGAATATGCCGCCCTTCGAGCCCTCGCGCCTGCCGCGCCGGCGGATTCTTGAACGGCTCGCGGTGCGACCCGAACCACGCGCTCTCAATTCGGTCGCCGCGCACCCGCGCGTCCACGCCGCGAGCAACAGTTTCCACCTCTGGCAATTCCGGCATCGGGGATTATTGTAGAAGACCGAGTAAGACCTGAAGGTCTTCGGTTGCGGGCCATATCCGAAGTTTTGAGGGGTACGGGCTGCGGCCCGTATGTCAGCTTCCAGCTAAATTGATCGGGGCATCAGGTGTGAGGGAATGCGCAGTCCAGTCCCCGCGTCTGCACCGGATATCGCGCGCCGCCTACCTCTGCGCGGAGGAAGTCTGGCTGATCCGGTTGGCCTCGAAATTCACGATCTTCCAGTTTCCATGCGGGTCGCGCGCGTAGACGCGCGTATACCGGTAATCGCCCGAGATATCGCCGTCCGGGCTGGTGCCCTGCACCTCAACCAAAGACGTGACCAGTGCCGTCGTGCCATAAAAGCGCACCTTGCGCTCAATCTGGGTCAGCGAGGTGATGTGCCAGCGGCCGGAGCCCAGGCTATCGAGCGTCTGCTGCTTGTTCTGCAGCGTGCCGAAGGGCGTTATGGCCATGTACTCGTCGTCCAGCAACGAGCTCAGCACCGTGGTGTCTCCTTTCACGATAGCGTCGCGCCAAAGGTCTTCCAGATGATCGATCTCGTGCCGGCTCTCATGGCGCTCGGCTCTCGGCATGGGAGTGTGCGCCTGCGCCGGCAGTGCCGACGCAGCGAACACAAGACCGAGAGCAGCCACTGCAAGAGCCGCCCTGCTGCAGGCGCCCTTGGGCAGGAAAGAAAAAGATTGAGGCATAAGCGTATCGGGATGGTAGTCCCCAATGGACCTGCCGGTCAACACTGGTCCTGCCACGAACGCATCTTCCGTCACCGGTTCGACGAGGCCGGTGTTGTCCGCGTTGTCGGGGAAAGACCTGAAAGCTGCCATCCCTGCTTGGACGCCGCAGACGATCTAAACGAGAGCAATAAGGTTTTCGAGCTGCCGGTCCTTCATTTTCTGCAAGATACCGCCCACGACGTATTTCTTGAAGTGCTCGGACGCCCGATGCGCCTCCAGGGCCTGCGGGTCACGATACTGCTCATAAATCAGGATGGTATCTGGATCATCCTGTACCTGGTGAGGCACATACGCCAGGCACCCGGGTTCGCGCCGGCTCTCGGTAGCCAGCAACGCCAGCATGGCCGCAATCTCGGTGCGGTCCTCGGGCGCAAACTTGAAACGCGCTACGAAACTGACCATAATTCGGGCAATTTCCTTTCCGGCTACGATCCCGCCTGTGGCTATCTCTCCGCCGGTTTCTTAGATGATGCCCACCCGCCCCAAATGATGCCCGCAACCCCACTATGCGCCCATCGCCCGCGCTACGCGCTCATGGTCTTGAGCGCCTGCGCAAACTCCGGCAGCAGAATCGTCTGTTCCCGATCCGGCCCGGTCGAAATCATGCCGATCTTCGCGCCGCTCTCCCGTTCCTGGAAGCGCAGATACTCGCGCGCCGCCGTCGGCAGCTTTTCATACTCGGTGATTCCCTCGGTCGGCTGGCGCCAGCCCTTCAGCGTCGTATATCGCGGCTTGATTGATTCGAGCCCCTGCACATCGGCCGGCATCTCGTCGGTCACCTTGCCGTCAATCTCATAGCCCACGCACACCGGAATCTCTTCAAGCTCGTCCAGCACATCGAGCTTGGTCACCACCAGCCACTCGGCCCCATTCACCTGGTTCGAGTAGCGAAGCTGCGGAATATCCAGCCACCCGCAGCGCCGCGGCCGTCCCGTCACCGCGCCATATTCCTGCCCCCGCGCGCGAAGCACGTCGGCCGACGAATCATGAATCTCCGTCGGGAACGGCCCCTCGCCCACGCGCGTCACATACGCCTTGGTCACCGAGATCACCGTGCCGATATTCGTTGGCCCCACACCCGTGCCAGTTGAAGCTCCGCCCGCAGTCGCCGACGACGAGGTCACAAACGGATACGTGCCGTGGTCAATATCCAGCATCGTTCCCTGCGCGCCCTCGAACATGATGCTGCCGCCCTCGGCCAAAATCTTGTTCAGCAGACGCCCCGTGTCGCAGGCAAACGGCCGCACCTGCTCGGCAGCCGCGGCATACTCGTCATACATCTTCGCCGGATCAAGCGGGTCGGTTCCGTAAAGCGCATGCACAATCGCGTTCTTCTCCGCGCATGCTTCGTAAATGTGCGTCTTGAGCAGCGACGTGTTCAGCAGATCGATAACGCGCAGTCCGTTGCGCGCCATCTTGTCTTCATACGCGGGGCCAATGCCGCGGCTCGTGGTGCCGATCTTCTGCCGCCCCGGCGCGCTCTCGGCCGCAAGCTCAATCATGCGGTGGTAGGGCAGGATCACCTGCGCGCGCCGCGAGACAAAGAGCTGCTCGTCCACGTTCACGCCCAGCTCGCGCAGCCGTGCCACTTCCTTCAAAAACGCAATCGGATCCAGCACCACGCCGTTGCCGATCACGCCTTTGCATTCCGACCGCAGCACGCCGCAGGGAATGAGCTGCAAAACAAACTTCTGCCCGCCAATGATGACCGTGTGCCCGGCGTTGTGTCCGCCCGCGTAGCGCGCCACAGCGTCGAAGCGCTCGCTCAGCACGTCCACAATCTTGCCCTTGCCCTCGTCGCCCCACTGGGCGCCCAGCACCACCGCCGTCTTCGCACTCATCTTTGCAGGATTTCCTCAGAATTTATGTGTTGAATTGCCTGCGCAATGAAATTGCGCAGGACTAAAGACTCGACTGCGCCTTCGAAAACTGCGCAACCTTATAGATTCTAAACCCCAGCTCGTAAAAACCGATTGAGCGCGTGCTCAAATTGACCGCAAACAACTCGTCACGCCTGATCCCGGCTCAGCCGGATCGCCTCCACACTTGACATCGCCACCAACCCCTCCACAACCATCCCATCCAGGTGCGGAATCAATTTTTCAATCTGCTCCTCGCGGTCAATCACCGTCAGCATCATCGGCGCGTCCTTCGAAAGCTTCCAATGGCTCGCGTGCCGCATGCGCGTGCTCGAGCCGTACCCCTCAATCCCGCGGTACACCGTTGCCCCTGCCAGCCCCAGTTCCTGGCATTTGGCAACAATGGCCTCGTGCAGCGGCCGGCCCTGCCACTTATCGTTCTCGCCGAAATAAATGCGCAGCATGCGCGCCGCAAAGCGTTCCCTCATCGCGTCACGCTCCTTCGGCATCCGCCGCGCGATACGCGTACTTGATCACGTCCACCTCTGACAGCACCACCAATCCCTCTTCCACCATCTGCTCCACCAGCGGTAGAAAACCCTCCAGCTTCTCCGCCGTATCGATCGCAGACAGCATAATGGAATTATCGTGCGAAAGGTGCAAGGGTTTTTCGCCATGCACGCGCCGGTGCGCTCCGTACCCCAGAATCCCGCGATACACCGTCACGCCCGCAATGTCATTCGCCCGCATCGCCTCCACCAGCGCCTGGTGCAGCGGCTTGTCGCGCCAGCGGTCGCTCTCGCCAATGTAGATGCGCATCATCCGCGCGCGCCCCGCAATCTTCAGATGCTCGGGCGCTGTCGCCGCCGCCGCTTTGCTGCTCCGCGCGGGCTTGGCCACCGTCGTTTCCTGCACCTCGATCATGCCCGTCCCGGCCATCTCCTCGAGCTTGCCCAACAGCTCCTGCGCCTTTTCTGGCGTCTCCACAAACTGCACAATCAGCGGCAGCCGATCCGAGATCTCCACCACGCTCGACGAATGCATATGATGATCGGCGCCGAATCCGGCCACGCCCCTCAATACCGTCGCGCCCGCAACGCCGCGGTAAAACAGAAAATCGAGAATCGCCGCATAAGCCGGCACGCCGTGCCGCGTCGCGCCCTCGCTCACATAGATCGAAACCTTCACTGCCTTGCCAGTATTCAGCATCGTGTCCTCCGCGCTCTCAGCCCAAAACCTCGGCCAGCCACGCTCCGCTCCACGTCGCCGCCAGTCCCAGCACTACGCTGCTGATAACATAGACCGCCGCCAGCATAACCGCGCCCGCTCGCATTGTCGAAAAGGCTTCCCACTCGTAGGTTGAAAACGTGCTGTACGCGCCGATAAATCCGATCGGCACCAGGAACCGGAAGCCCGGATTCATAGTCGTGCGCCTGGTCAGCCACGTCATCGTAAAGCCCAGCAGCACGCAGGCCGTGACGTTGATAATCAACGTGCCCCACGGAAACCGCGTGCCCACGCGCCCCGCCACGCTGGCGCCCACCCAGTAGCGCGCAATCGACCC
>JASIJW010000628.1:0-4420 GCA_030050035.1 Acidobacteriaceae bacterium
CCCACGTCCTTCATGCCGTCAGCGTATTCGAGCAGCAGGTTCTCAACCATCCCCGAGCCAAGAGAGATCGGCCCGTGGAGTGCGCTCGAAGCACCGTTGGCGCCGATGCTTGACGGAATGTCGAGAATGGAAGCTCGCCTGGTGTTGCTTGCCGGTTCGCGCCCGCAACCGGCCAGCACACGGTCGAGCGCAAGCAACTGCCGCCTGTAAGCCTCAGTTACGTCCTGTGCATTACCGCCGATGCGGCCTGCGATCGCGGCTGCCGCCAGTGCGGAATTACCATGGACCCCTTCAACCATTCGGAATAGAGGATCGATTGTGCCTTCCGCCTGCGCGTGAATCTCAATCGTGCAGCCCGGAAACATGCCTTCTGCGAGCCCCTTGCCGGTTTGCACCGTCCGCTCGTCGGAGTCGGCGTCGATCGTCACGGAATCGGCATCTGCGCAGCCGCTCGCGCTGAACAACCCATCGCCCGAGAACTTCGTCCGATCCCACTCTCCGAACAACCGCATCAGCGTATATCCATGCGGCGTCAGATAACCGGGTCGCACGTCCCACTTGGGCCAGGGCGATGCAGAGAATTTGTCAAGCTCTCCCGGCTTGTTCAGCGGCGAACGCACGCCGTGCCGGCTCAGCATCACGACATATTCCAAATCCGCGTCGCGAGTGGAATCGTTGGAACTGGCGCTCTGCGCCTTGGCCGTCAAGTGTGAACTCAAGGTTGAGCAAAGGACCAGAACGCAAAGCGAGCAAACATACCGCGACAAGAGGCGCAAAGTCATTGTTCATCCTTCGCCGTCCCTGAATTCTGGTCCGGCAACGATTGGCATCATCGGCAGCTGTAACGATATCGAGCCAACATGACAGCGCGCAAGCTATCTCAGCCTCATGCGCTAGGCAAAAGTGAGCTCGCACTCGCGGCAGCAATTCAGCGAATCTGTAACATAGTCGCCGGCCGAATCAATGATTCGTACTTTTTATTCCGTCGCGAGTTTCAAGGTCTGCACGTTCTCTTCTTCGCGCCATACATATCCATGGCTCGAAGGCATGCGCACTTTTAAATCCTCAATGCGCTGGCCGGCCGCTGTTTTCAAGGTGAACTCGGCGCCGCTGCCTTTTTTCTCGAACCTGATATGCGCGCGGACAATCCTGTTACCGGTCCAAACGGGCCAGTCGCCAGCCTCCACGCCTTTCCAGTCGGGCGGAATGCGCGGAATAATCTGGACAAAGTCCGGATTGAGATCGTCGACGCCCAACAGCAGCCTCGAAACCTTCAACGGCTCAGATACGTTTACGAGGTTCAGCGCGCCGCAGCCCTCGTCCAGCTTGATTTTTCCCACGGCGTCCGGCGAATAAGTGCGCTCATAAAAGTAATAGCGCGAGGCGCGGTGCAGCTTATACTCGGGAACCGGGTCGTATGTCGCGTTCGCCAGCCACGACAAGGCCTTGCTTGCCATATCCAGCCGGTCGAACAGCAGCATGTCCTGCAGCGCGTAGCCCTGCCCGTATGAAGGACTCGAAAGGTACCCTTTGGCAATTTTGTCCGTCTGCGTCCAGATGCCGTAATGGTCGAACTCGGTCTTGCGCAAAGGTGTGTCATACAGTGTCTTAAACGTCTTTTCGGATTGTTTGATGCCCTGCCATCTAGAATCGAGAGGCAGCAGCCCCAGCACGTCCGCATACATGGAGGCAACACCGTTCAGGCTGCCGGTGCCGAGATTCACAGGACTATCGAGCACCGCCGGATCGGGCTTGAGAGTCTTCGTATTGACGGCCCAGAGCCACGCACCGTCTTTGCTGACCAGATACTTCTCCATGCCGTTGCGGATCTTTTCGGCGAGCAAGCGGTCCTCATCGGCTGCGACCGGCTTGCCCATCTCGTCGGCCATGCGCGCCACCGCGTCGAGCGCCAGCATGATCAGGTTATTCTGCACCACGTTGTAGCACTCGCCCGGCAGCCGCATGCCGCACCCGAATTCGCCCGTTCCCGCGATCAGCGGCTGTTTAGCGAGCGCAAAACGGAAGTAGTTCACCGGCGAGGCATCCTGAAACAAGAATCGCTGGATGTGCTGCCGAGTTGGATTGCCTTCGGGCAACCGCTCCCACAGCGTGGTCAGAGCGATCACGATAGCGCCAGTGCCGTCGAATTCAGTGCCGCTATCACGCGCCGACCCTTTGAAATAACGCGGAAAAGCATAGAAGCCATCCGCATTTTTCTCCACCAGATTCATCAGGCACTCGGCCACCAGCGAAGCGTGCTGATAGTAGCCGCGCATCACAAGCTCGCGAAGGAAGGTGCCCGCGTCGCGTGTCCACATGGTTCCTGCCCATGGCATGCCCGGTGCCGACGCGCTCAGAAAGCCGGCAGGAAAACCGTCGCGCGCCTCCGGATAAAAGTTCTCCTGTAGAACGCCATCGAATGAAGCCTGAACTTCCCGGGTAAAGAGATCGGCGTCGTTCGCGCCGTAAAAGCGCAATGTGACAGGCTGATCATCCGTAATTTGGATAGATGAAGTCGGAGTTGTATGGACGGGCGAGGTCGGAGCCTGCCCACGAGCACCGGTCAGCGCCGCGCCGAATGAAATAAAAATGCAAACCAGAAAAATCCATTTCATTGTCTCTATGGGCCCTTTATCCCATTCCGCGTTGACCATCCGATTTGACCGCATGTCTTGAATAGATCTGGCGTCATCACTGGCCTTCATCTGCTCTCCATCGCCACGACCGCGGAGAGCGGCGCAATTCTGATGTGCGCGCCGCACGGCAGCGCACTCGGTTGCTCCGGACTGGCGCAGACCAGCGGCGAAGCCGCTCCGTCCAGTTTCACCACGGCATCAATCGCTCCATCTTTCTTATCGTTCACCAGCACAACTGCCCGGCGGCCATCCTTCCTCAGGAACACTGAATAGTCTGGGAATGGCCGGTTGTCCGCCGTCACCTGCGCTCCCAGCGTGTCGCGGAACTCCGCATCCCACACAAAGTCGCGGTACTTTCTACGCAACACATCCACCTTTTCACCGTAAGCAACCGTCAGCGGAAAATCGTCGATGTTCCCTTTAAAGTTGAAAGGTTCATAGCTGATGATGTAGCGGTACATCAGCGCGCGGTTGATCATCTTGCGGTCGTTGAAGCCCGTGACTGCGATCATCATTGGCCGAAACGGAAATGCATAGCGCTCCTCCGGAGTATGCCCCGGACCTATGCGGAGATAGGAAAGCGAGTATTGTGCATCGAGGACGTCTTCAGGCTCCTCGCCGGAAAACAGAAAATTCTTTTCGCCCACCGAATCGCGAATCATCTCGCGATACATGTTCGCCAGCTTGATATCTCCCGACCAGATCGTAGCCGGAACGTGATGTCCGTGGTTGGGATTGAAGCACAGGTTGTAATCGGAAGTGTGCCGGTGCTGCGCCTCGTCGAACAGGACACCATCGGCGCCGAGATCGATGACTTTTTGAAACTCCTGCGCAAGGATCTTTCGCCATGCCGCATCATTTGGGCAGCCCGTTGCAAGATTGCGAGTGTTGATGCCGGTAAACTGCTCAGGCGTCTGATATCGATACCCGGCCCACTGGTAGATATCACCGTATGGATCCGTCGCCATGTGCTTGTAAAGCTCCTGCTTGTACCAATCCGTGGAAGTATCGGCCCAGGCGTACTTGGCAAACAGAATCACGTGCACGCCCATGTTTTGGATCTGCGCAATCGCATCCCTCAGTTCGGCCGTTGTTCCCAGTCTTGGGTCCGTGTCGTCCGTCGGATTGTCACGGTCCTGTCCGCCGTTGTTCCATCCCACTAGCTGCAGCGCAGTAATGCCATGCTTGGCATCGTCGGCCACGCGCTTCGGCAGATCGACATAGCGCGTCCGCAGATCGTCTTCAGAGGAATTGATCTGGAGCTGTTGCCACGCGTTTACATCCTGCACCCATGCCGGCATCGGCTCAGGATGAAACCACGTCTTGAGCCAGCGCTTGTAAATATCCACGCCGGAATGCCAGTCGCCGCTGTAAGGCCCGATGGCAATAGGCGCCAGCGGACCTGACTCCCCAGGATTCAAAAACGGGTAGTGCACCACCTGCATCGTGAGCCGCACCGGATGACCGCTGATGCTCGTGGACGTCGGATTTTCGTTGCCATAGGAATTCTCAAATCCGGGCTTCACTTCGAACATGTACCGCACGTTCTCTTCGGCATCCGGGTTATGCGCGCCCACATACAATCCCTGGCTCGGCGTCGATACCAAAACAAACCGCCCGTCGAGAATGCGCGTCGGATAGTTAGTTCCGTAATAGCCCAAACTCTCTGAAGCGTGATTCCAGAGCGGAAAGACGGCGAGATTTCCGTAGTTCCACGCCGAAAGATGCATCACAGCTTTGGGCTCGGCGATCGATCCGATAATCGGCCAGCTCAAGCTCGCGAT
>JASIJW010000629.1:0-2972 GCA_030050035.1 Acidobacteriaceae bacterium
GATTACGATTCCGGCAAATCTCCGACCCTCACCCTGACCGAGAACGATGGAGCGCCGGAGCCACTCGCATTCCAAGCGCCGGCTGCGGGAGAATCCCAGAGCGGCAACGGAAATATCTCGAGCTTAGGCGGCTACTTCAACGAACTCGAGGCGTTTGTCGACTGCATTGAGCGCGGGATTCCGCCCGCCGATGCCACATTGGAAGATGCGCGTGCCTCACTCGCCGTGGTGTTCGCTGAGATCGAATCCGCCCGCACACAGCGTCCGATTGCTGTAGGAGACTGGGCATGAGAAAGTCAATCAACAGCTGGTCTCTCCCTGCAACGCTTGCACTTTCCGACAAGCTTCGTCTGGCTCGCGAAGCTGGTTTTGAAGGCTTTGAGATCGATTTGAGCGACGATGGTCCGCTCACTCTGAGCAGTTCGCGGAAGGAAGTCGAGGCGGTACGCAAGCTGGCCGAACAAAGTGGTGTGCAACTCAGCGGCCTTGCCACGGGCCTCTACTGGAATGCGAATCCAGCGAGCAACAACCCAGTTATTCGAGCGCGCGCCGAAGCCATTTTGAACAAGCAGGTCGAAATTGCACAGATCCTCGGTCTGGACGCCATTCTTGTGGTCCCAGCGGCTGTTGGAGCAGATTTCGTTCCTAACTGCGAGATTGTGCCGTACGACACGGCATGGCAACGAGCCACTGATTTCATACGCGCGGCTCTGCCCGCTGGGGCGAAATGCGGCGTTCGAATATGCATTGAAAACGTCTGGAACAAGTTTTTGCTCAGCCCGCTCGAAATGCGGCAGTTTATTGCGCAGTTCGACAGTGAATGGGTTGGCGTTTACTTCGACGTGGGCAACGCTCTTGCTTTTGGCTATCCGGAACACTGGATCAATATCCTTGGCCGGCAAATCGGGCGCGTGCACCTGAAAGATTATCGCCGCGCGGTTGGCTCGGTCGATGGGTTCGTGGAGATCCTTTCCGGCGATGTGAATTGGGTTGCGGTTATGAGCGGGCTTCGCACCATCGGTTACGATGGCTGGCTAACCGCGGAGATGATTCCACCAGTTCCGTTTTATAAATTTGCTCCAGAAACACTGTTGTTCAACACGTCGCGAGCGATGGATGCCATTCTTGCGCTCGCGCCTGCTTGACCTTACAACTATTGGTCTGCGCGCCAGCTCGCCCGAGAAAGCAGTAAGTCAGCTCGATCGCGCTGTTGCGGCGTGCAAGGAGAACTGGGAACTTTCGTTTGCGGAAAATCTGGACGGAATCATGCGCGGACTCAGCGCGGAATCGAGGATTGAATGAGCTTGGATGAAAAGAGTCTTGGATGGAGTGACTGGACCCGTCGCAGGTTCATGCAGATCACTGGAGCTGGCGCCGTCACCCTCGGCGCAGGGGCCCTTGCCAGAGCCTTTGCCGCTGATCCGCAGGGACAGCACGGCACTGCGAAAGATCAAACTGCCCGTGGTTCGATGATCGATGTTCCCTTCGATAAGCGCGAGCCGCGCATCGGCATGGTCGGTCTCGGCGGCCGAGGCACTGTGCTGCTTGAGAATCTCCTCGCTGCCAACGGCCAGGTTGCCGCCCTTTGCGACATCGTCGAATCCAAGGCCGAGCGTGCCGCGTCCATGGTGGTCGCCGCCGGCCAGCCCAAGCCCGCGCTCTTCACCGCTGGTCCTCACGATTACGAGAGCATGCTCCGCCGCCCCGATATTGATTTCGTTATCGTCGCCACGCCCTGGATATGGCACGCGCCGATATCGCTTGCGGCCATGTACGATGGCAAGGACGTCGCCATGGAAGTTCCTGGCGTCCGTACACTTGAAGACTGCTGGAAGATTGTCCACACCTCCGAAGCCACGCGCAAGCACTGCCTCACTTTGGAGAACTGCTGCTACGGCTACAACGAAACCCTCATCCTCCGCATGTGTCACGCCGGTCTCTTCGGCGAGCTGCTCTGGGGCGAAGGCGCTTACATCCACGATCTTCGTGAAGTGCTCTTCTCAAACCAGGGGGAAGGTCTCTGGCGCCGCACCGAGCACACGCTTCGTGACGGCAACCTCTATCCCACTCACGGCCTCGGTCCGGTTGCCAACTACATGGGCATCCAGCGCGGCGACCGGTTCAGCTATCTCGTTTCAGTCAGCGCACCTCAGCGCGGCCTTGACGCATATCGCAAGGCCCATCTGGTCGCCAACGATCCCCGTTGGTCCGAGCACTACATCACCGGTGACATGAATACCTCCATCATCAAGACCGCCAAAGGTCTGACCATCACAGTCAAGAACGCCGTTTCCACGCCGCACCCATACTCGCGCGTCAATCAGATCGCCGGCACCAAAGGCATCTTCGAGGACTATCCACCGCGCATCTACATCGACGGCATAAATAAGGGTGAGTCGTACGGCACGCTCGATTCCTGGTCGCAGTATCAGCACCCGCTTTGGAAGAACCAGGGTGAACTCGCGCAGAAGCTCGGCGGGCACGGTGGTATGGACTTCATCATGTTGTACCGGCTACTCCAGTGCATCCGGGAAGGACTTTCGCCGGACATGGACGTCTACGACTCAGCTACGTGGGCTGCCGTCGGTCCGCTCAGTGTCACGTCCGTCAACCACTGCAGCGCGCCGGTTGAATTCCCTGACTTTGCCGGCGGTAAATGGCGCCAGCGCGCCATTTCCGCCATCGCTACGCAATCCTGATCCCGCTGCTACAGCCAATGAGAGCAGAAATTCCGGCTATGATGCGAGGATCATCGCTCGTGGGTCGTTTCCCGGAGCAAGGTTTGGGCCCGATCAACTCCAAACAGAAGAAAAGGGAGAAATTCAGTGCAAGCTCCTAACCAGAGCGGGTCGGGCGTTTTTTTGCTCGCAAGCCGATCGCGGCGTCAGCGGCAAGCCCTTCACGTCTGCACCATACTAACAATCTCACTGGCACAAATTACCTTGCAGGCCACTCGATTCTCGATCTAGCCG
>JASIJW010000630.1:0-7027 GCA_030050035.1 Acidobacteriaceae bacterium
CTGGCCAAAGAGCTGGGCGTGGCACAGGGCACGGTGCGCGAGTCGCTGCTTGAGCTGCAGTGGCTCGGCTTGGTCGAGTCTATTGACCGGCTCGGGGTCTTCGTGGGCAAGCTCGACGCGGCGCGCCTGTCGGAGTCGTACCAAGTGCGCGAGTTTCTTGAGGGGCTGGCCGTGCGCCTGGCCTGCGATCATGTCTCGCGCGCCGATATTGCCGAGTTGCGTCGCATCGCCAACCACATCTGGGAGCTTTCGCAACAGCAGAAGTGGGACGAGATGGGCGCAGCCGATCGTGCCTTTCATCTTCACATTATCAATCTCTCCGGCAACAGGATCCTGATCCGCCTTACCGAGGGCTATCGCGCGCTCGGCATGGCAGTGCGGGCCTCGCGCGACCCGCGGATCATCCACGAGGAGCACCTGCGCATCGTCGAAGCCATCGAGAATAACAACCCGGACAAGGCCGAACGGCTGGCCCGCTCGCATGTGGCCGAGGCGCGCAAGAATATCGAACAGCAGTCGGCGCGCAACGAGTTCACTGCCAAGTGGGTTGTAGATAGCCAGGGATAACGGAAAGGATTTTGAGTAATGACAGTTTCCAATCAGGTCGCCCACAAGGTTTATCTCAACGGGCAATGGGTATCGAGTGACCGTGAGCTTGAGGTAGTCAATCCGGCCGATGGCCAGGTCTTCGCCACCGTCGCCACCGTTGACCGAGAGCAGGTTAAGGCCGCCATCGCCGCCGCGAATGCTGCCTTCCCCGCCTGGCGCGCGCTGACGGCAAAAGAACGCGGCGCCCTGCTGCATAAAGTGGCCGATGAGCTGCGCCGCCGTTCCGATGAGATTGCCCGCGTGATCACGCTCGAAAACGGCAAGCCGCTGGCACAGAGCAAGGGCGAAGTCGACATGAGCGAAGATCACCTGCGCTGGTTTGCCGAAGAAGCCAAGCGCGCCTACGGACGCATGATTCCGCAGCAGGACAGCCACAAACGCAACCTCGTAATCAAATCGCCTATCGGCGTCGTCGGAGCCATCGCTCCGTGGAACTTCCCGCTGGTGCTGGCCGTCCGCAAGGTTGCTCCTGCGCTAGCTGCGGGCTGCCCGGTGGTGCTCAAGCCGGCATCGAAGACGCCCATCTGCTCGGTCCTGCTGGCCGAGTGCATGGAAGCCTCAGGCATTCCTGCCGGCGTGTTCCAACTCGTCATCGGCAATGCCGGCATGATTGCAGAGGAGTTTCTTACTAACCCGCTCTGCCGCAAAATCACATTCACCGGCTCAACGGAAGTCGGACAGACGCTGATCCGCGGCGCAGCCGAGCAGGTAAAACCGCTTTCCCTGGAGTTGGGCGGTCATGCACCGCTAATCGTCTTCGAGGACTGCGATCTCGACGTCGCCGTGCGCCAGACCATCATCGCCAAGTTCCGCAACACAGGTCAATCGTGCATTGCGGCCAACCGCATCTACGTGCAGAAGAGCATCTACCCCGAATTCATTGCGCGCTTCGCCGCGACGGCCAAGGCTCTCAAGGTGGGCAACGGCCTTGAGCCGGGCATGGATGTGGGTGCGCTGATCGGCGAGAAAGCTATCGAGAGCGCACTCGGCCAGATCGACGACGCCGTACGCCGCGGAGCTACTGTCCGCTGCGGCGGCAAGCGTCTGCCTGGAATCGGCTCCTTCCTGGAGCCCACTGTGCTCGATGGCGTGGCTGAGGGCTCGCTCTGCATGTGCGAAGAAACTTTCGCGCCCATCGCGCCGGTCTGCTCGTTCGAGACCGAACAAGAAGCGCTTGCGCGCGCAAACGCATCGCCCTTCGGCCTGAGCGCCTACGTCATGACTCGCGATTATGCGCGCATCCTGCGCTGCGCAGAAGCGCTCGAGGCGGGCACCATCGGCGTGAACGACGGCGCGCCGACCACTAGCAACGCTCCCTTCGGCGGCATCAAACACAGCGGCTGGGGCCGCGAGCTTGGCAGCGAAGGGCTCGACGGATTTCTCGAAACCAAGCATGTCTCGCTCGGGGGCCTGTAAGCGACCTGACGTACAACCGGAAAGGAAAAAGGAATGATCCATTTTCTCGTGCATGACCCCAAAGACGACGTGGGCGTCGCGGTGGTCGATATCGAACCCGGAACCAAGTGCTCCGGGAGAATTCTCTCCAACAACAAGTCGATCGAGGCCGCAGCCAATGAAGCAGTACCGCTCGGCCACAAGATTGCACTGCGCGACTTTGCCGTAGGCGACACGGTGACCAAGTACGACTGCCCTATCGGCACAGTGGTCAAGCCGATCAAGGCCGGCCAATGGGTGCATATTCACAACCTGAAGACGAAAAGGTGGGCGTAATGGGACTGAGAAAGATTACTGGATACCGTAGAGAAAACGGCCGGGTTGGCGTTCGCAATCACGTCATCATTCTGCCTGTAGACGACATCTCCAACGCCGCCTGCGAGGCAGTGGCTAACAACATCCCTGGCACCATGGCCCTGCCCCACGCCTATGGCCGCCTGCAGTTCGGCGAAGACCTCGATCTCCACTTCCGCACCATGATCGGTACCGGCTCCAACCCCAACGTCGCCGCTGCCATCGTCATCGGCATTGAAGCGGGCTGGACCAAGCGCATAGTCGATGGCATCGCCAAAACCGGCAAGCCTGTCGCCGGTTTCTCGATCGAGGGCAAGGGCGATATCGCGACCATCGCGGAAGCTTCGTACAAGGCGAAGGAATTTCTGCAGTGGGCCTCTGAGCTCCAGCGCACCGAGTGCGACTTCAGCGAACTCTACATCAGCGTGAAGTGCGGCGAGTCCGACACGACGACAGGTCTTGCGAGCTGCCCCACCGTCGGCAACGTGATCGACAAGCACTGTGCCCAAAATGGCACGGCTTCATTTGGCGAAACCTCCGAGCTCACCGGCGCCGAGCACATTGTTGCCGCCAAGGCCGCAAATGAAGAGGTGCGCAAGAACTTCTTCGCCATGTTCGAGGACTACACCAAGCTGGTCTTTGACCAGAAGACCAACGACCTCTCCGAATCGCAGCCGACCAAGGGCAACATCGCCGGCGGTTTGACAACGATTGAAGAAAAGGCGCTGGGCAACGTCGAAAAGCTGGGCAAGAAGACGAAGTTTGTGAGCTGCCTCAAGCCCGCTGAAGCACCCACGCAAAAGGGCCTTCACTTCATGGATACCTCAAGCGCCGCTGCGGAAGCCGTTACGCTATGGGCCGCATCGGGCGCGGTGATCCACCTGTTCCCCACCGGTCAGGGCAACGTCATCGGCAATCCCATTGAGCCGGTCATCAAGCTCACTGGCAATCCCAAGACGGTGAAGACCATGGGCGAGCACATCGACGTGGACGTTTCGCCGATCCTGCAAGGCGAGATGACGCTCGACCAGGCCGGCGAGTTGCTGCTCGACATGATCGCGCGCACTGCCAACGGCCGCCTCACAGCCGCCGAATCGCTTGGCCACAAGGAGTTCGTGATGACCAAGCTCTACCGCAGCGCGTAACGCGGTTGCGCAACAATCGGGTGTCCCACCCTCGGCGCGTCTTTGTTTTTATGCCTGGGTGGGGACCACGTAGTACCGACCAGAAGGACGAACGATGCGGTTCCCGAAACAACAACTTCTTGCGCTGACAGCGCAGCTTGCGCAGGCCTCCGGTATGTCTTCTGCCGATGCGCAGCTCTTTGCCGAAGCGCTTGTCGACGCCGACGTGCATGGCACCTCCACGCACGGCTTGTCGCGACTGAACATTTATCTCAAGCGCATCGAGCTCGGTCTAATCGACCCGCGCGTTGAGTTACGCATCGAACGCAAGCGCGGCGGCACACTCTCGCTCGATGCCGGCAACGGCGTTGGCCAGATACAGGCCGTCAAAGGTCTTGACTTGTTGTTCCCTATGGCGCGCGAGAACGGCGTAGCAGCCGCGACCATCCGCAACTCGCAGCACTTCGGCGCCGTCAGCTATTACTGCAATCGCGCAGCCGAGCAGGGATTCATTCTGATGGCGATGACCAACTGCGAGCCGGCCATGTCGCCCATCGGCGGCTGCGATGCGTTCTTCGGGACCAATCCGATCGCCGCTTCGTTCCCCACCGGCAAAGGCTACCCGGTCAAGATTGATCTTTCGACTTCTGCCATCGCGCGCGGCAACATCATCGCAGCGGCAAAGACGAACCAGCCCATCCCCCTTGGATGGGCCCTCGACCCCAACGGCAATCCCACCACAGACGCGCAGCAGGCACTGCTCGGCACGGTGCTCACGATGGCTGGTCACAAAGGTTACGCGCTGGCGCTCATGGTTGAGGTGCTGAGTAGCGTGCTTTCCGGTGCTGCCATTGGCCCCGAGATCGGCTCCATGTACAAAAACCTCGACCGCAAGCAAAACGTAGGTCATTTCTTCTGTCTGCTCGACGTCGAGGCATTCATGGATCGCGCCGAGTTCATCAGCCGCATCGATCGCACCATCGACATGCTCAAATCTGGCCGTAAGCTGGCTGGTGTTGATGAAATCCTCGTCCCCGGCGAACGCTCGGCGCGCGTTGCCCAAGAAAACGAGCGGCTGGGAGTGCCCGTCGGCCCGGAAACCTTGAAAGAAATTGAAACTTGGTGCGCGAAATTCAACGTCGCGCTGCCTGTTCAAGAGGAAATGAGCAAGTAGGGTCCCATGAGCGAGATCACGACCGACATTCTTGTTTCTGAAAACATCACTGGCGCGTCGGTTGACGCGCTCAAATCAAAATTCAAGGTTGTCTTTGAGCCGAATCTCTGGAAGGATCAAAGGGCTCTCACCGAGGCCATTGCCGGCGCGCGCACCATCATCGTGCGCAATAACACCAACATCGATGCTGCACTGCTGCGCGCAGCAAGGAACCTCATCGCCGTTGGCCGCGCCGGCGTCGGTCTCGATAACATTGACATGAAGACCGCGGCCGAACTGGGCATCGTCGTCACCTTCACGCCCGACCAGAACTCCATCAGCGCCGCCGAATTGGCATTCACGTTCATGATGGCGCTCGCCCGCAATATTCCCGCCGCCAGCGCGGACACTTGCGCAGGCAACTGGAACCGCAACCGCTTTATGGGCGGCACTGAGCTCTATAGCAAGACACTCGGCATCATCGGCGCCGGCAAGATTGGATTCCTCACCGCCTCGCGCGCCCGCGCCTTCGGCATGAACATCGTCGCCTACGATCCGTTTCTCAGCGAAGATCACGTTTTCCTGCGCCAGTTGTGCGCGGAGCAGGTCGGGCTCGACGAATTGCTTTCGCGCTCGGACTTCATCTCCTGTCACGTGCCCGCTTCGCCGGCCACAGACGGTATGCTCGACAGCGCCCACCTGCGCAAGATGAAGAAGACAGCCTTTCTCGTCAACACTTCGCGCGGTCGACTGATCGTGGAAGAGGATCTCGTCGATGCGCTCAAGTCCGGCGCCATTGCCGGTGCCGCGCTCGACGTGCGCCGAACCGAGCCGCCGCAGCCAGGCGAGCTCGAAAAACTGCCCAACGTGATCCTCACGCCGCATATCGGCGCCTTCACCAATGAAGCGCAGGAACGCGTCACCCGCACTGTCTGCGCCGATGTAACCCGCCTGCTCGAAGGCCAGCCATCACTCAATCCGGCCACGCCATTCCGCCAGCCGCAGCGCAAAGCGTAAACCCGGCATACACTCCCGCTTTCTCATCCATCGCCCGCGTTTATCGTGCTATAGATGAGAAGACGGAGGATTCTTATACGGAAATCGGCGCGATCAGCGCAAACAGCACGCTCTCTTTTGTGGTGCGCCGGTGCGGCGTGCCGCGAGGAATCACCAGAAATTCTCCCTTCGTCAGGGTGACCGTCTTTGCACCATCGGAAGATGGCGCCAGCCACTCGCCCGGCTTTGGGCTATGTGCGTTCTGCGGTGTTCCACCCAATTCATAGATGGTCGAACCGTCAATGATGTGAAAGATATGATCGCGATGCTCGTGCCACTCAAATTCCTTGGCAGCTTTGGCCTTTTCATAGGTCAACATCCAGGTGAGCGTCTTCGATTCGTACAAGGTCTTGTTCCCCGGATTCGCCTCAAGATCCTTAATGGCATCTTCGACCTGCTGGCCATCAATCACCTGGAACCCTGCATCGCCGGAGCCCCCATCTTGCGCTCGAAGCAGCGAGCCATCGCCGAATGCCAAGCCCGCAACCGCCGCCATCGGTAGCGCACACAATAAACGCCGCCGCTCCAGATTCTCAATTTCCGTGCTTTCCATTTAGTCTTTTCCCTCCGCGACGAATTATCGCAAACTGGGTCTGGCTCATTCGGCCGTCTACTCGAACTGCCGCAGCCACTCCTGCATCCGAGCCGCCACGGCGCCCGGCTGTTCGTAAGCCGCAAAATGTCCTGCATCAGCCAGCAGCACATATGTGCAGCCACCCGGCGCCGTGCAGAAGGCCTCCATCTCCGCCGGGGTCACCGCACCATCCTCGCCGCCTGCAATCGCCAGCACCGGCACGGTGATGGAGGAAACCGTCGGCACGGAATCCGGCCTCGCGGCCAGTCCAGCCTGCACCGCAATCAGAGCTTCGGCAGTTAACGTCATATGCGACCGCAACTCGGCCACAATCTCCGGTCGCGTGGCCCGCGCCGTGGCACTCACGATTGTCTGCGCCATGCCATCGAACACAGTAGCCGTCTTTCCTTCCCGAGCCTGCCCAATCGTCGCGGCGCGTTTCTCCACGTTTGCTTCGGCATCCGGTTGAGGCTTGGAGCAGACAAACGCCAGCGCGCGCATCCGTTCCGGCGCGCGTCGCCACAGCTCCAGCAGCACATAGCCGCCAATGGAGCAGCCTGCAAACACAGCCTTCTCAATTTTCAGCTGATCGAGGAGCAACAGAATATCCGAGGCAAGCTGCTCCATGCTTAGAACCGGAGCATCGGGCACGCGCGCGAACGCGCCGGTAGGTAGCCGTGTGCCCAGTTCGGATGCGCCATGGCCGCGCAGATCGGGAACAATTGCGCGCACGCCTTCGAGCTGGCCAACCAACGGCCGCCA
>JASIJW010000631.1:0-3345 GCA_030050035.1 Acidobacteriaceae bacterium
CTTCTGCACAATGTTGTCGCGCAGCAGGTTTGTAGTCGCCAGCAGCGACATGCCCTGGTGGTGCGCCATCCACTCGCGCACCAGCTCCGGCTTACGCGTCGACTGGATGTAGTCGGCGGCCTCATAGTAGCCGTAGGCGCCCACCCAACCAGCCGCGCACATGCGGCGCAGGTTCGCGAGCGCTTCCGGCGCATTCACGCCAAGGGCCAGGAACGTGGAGTAGGGCGAGACCACCGGACCGGCCGTCGCCTCAAACCAGAGAGCAATTCGCGGCACGCCATAGGCAAAGTAGTCGTAGTGACCGTCGGGATTCCGTTTGGCCGCGCCTGACTCGGAGATGCCCCAGGGAATGCCGAGATCGCCGGCAAAGGCTTGCTGCACGTGAACCACCGCGTCCTGCGTGCGCGCAATCAGCGTGCCCGCGTAGCTGCGCATCCACAACGCCGGCATCAGATACTCGAACATCGTGCCCGTCCAGGAGAGCAGCAAGAAGCGCCCATAGGCGAATGTATGATCGCGCGCCAGCTTGTACCAGCTCTGGTAGGGCAGGTCCCCGCGCGCAATGGCCAGGAAGGTGGCGATGCGCGCCTCCGACGCAATCATGTCATAGGCGGCATCGTGAATCCCCGGAGCTCCGCGCTCGTAGCCGATCGAGAGAATCTGCCGTCCGGAGCTCACAAGGAACGAGAAGTCGGTCTCCTGCGCAATCCGTTCAGAGTCCTGCTCGATGGCGCAAAGAGTGCCAAAGAGCGAACGCAGATTTTGCATTGCGCCCGGCAGCAGCACGCGCAACTGATCGGCCAGTATCCCCAGCACGCGATTTTCCTCGAGCGCGTTCTGCGCGCGCAGCAGCCTCGCCCCAAGCCCCTCGGCAAAGGGCAGCGCGTCCTTGATAGGCATCAGGCAGGACTTTTCGTCGAGCGAGAGATGCGGAAAGGCGCGAAGGGCTTGAAACTGGGGCAGCGCCCAGGGCAGATAATCGTGCAGCAACTGCAGAATCGCGTCGACGCGCTTGCGCGTCTCATGCAGCCAGTAGGTCTCAGGCAGCGTGGCGGGCGCGGCTTCGGAGGCATCGGCGAGCGCCTTTTGCGCCAGCGGCAGCCACTCGATCCATTCCGTGAGAGTCGCCGACTCGGGCGGAAAGTTAAGCCGCCCAACTGAAGCCCAAAGCTTTTTCTCCCGGCGCAGCAACCGGCAGTGCGCACGCAGGCCATTGCTAAAGAGCTGGGCCGATACCAGCGGCTTGCGCGCCACGTCCATGGCTCCGGCATGCAGCGTGTAGAGGGAGGCCACGAAGTTGCCGCTGTCGACTGAAGAGACAAAAGGCGCGCTGCCAAGCGCCTCCAGCGTCTGCGTGTCGTACCAGTTGTAAAGGTGGCCGCGGTGCTTCTCCAGGCGCATGATCGTGTTGAGGCTTGCGCGGCTGAGCTCGGCAAACTCCGGCACGGTAAGAAAGCCGAGCTCGCACGCAGCCTGGCGCGCATTCAGCAGCAGGCCGATATTCGTGGGCGAAACGCGCGCCGCTTCAACCAGCCCCTCCTCAATCACGTTGTCGGGAATCAGGAAGTTGTGGCGCCCGCCGCCGAAATCGTGAAAGTAGCGCCAGATGCGCAGCGCATGCTCGCAGAGAAACTCCTTGTCGGCCGAGGAAACGCCCTGGCGATCGCGCGGCGGCTGATTGAGCCAGACGGTGAGCGGATTCGAAAGCGCCCAGAGAACGAGAATGGGCAGCGCGCAGAGGATCGCATAGTGGCGCACCGCTCCCAACCAGATGAGCGCGCCGATTAATACAGTGACGAGCGGCATGAATGCGAGATAGCGGTCAATGGGCGTGCGCGTGCGCTGCAACTCAGACTGGTATGCCGTCTCCCACTCGAGCAGCCGCTCGCCGGTGACGAACCGGCGAAACAGCGAGCGGATGATGGCATCGAAGGCCATCAATGTTTCGTGCGGCAGAAATGCGAGATGCAGGAGCGCCACCAGCATGGCGCGGCCAAAGCCTGAGGCAGTCTCGGCCACGCGGCCCTTTTGTCCGCTAGCCATGGCGCGGCCCAGCCCAAAAACAAACTGCGCGAACGTCGGGAAGAACAGCAGGAAGAGCGCGGCAAACGTCCAGTACAACGGCCCGCCGGGAAGTACAAGCCAGCCGAAGATGAACAGCAGGAAGAGGAACGGATCGACCAGCGATCGGCGCAGGTTGTCGAAAATCTTCCAGCGGGAGATATCGGAGATGGGATTCGGGCCCCATCGGCCGGCCTCATCGGGCACGCGCGAGAAGATCCAATACATGATCTGCCAGTCGCCTCGCACCCAGCGATGTTTGCGGCGCATATAAGCGCTGTAGTGAGAGGGGTAATCGTCCACCAGTTCGATGTCGGTCACCAGTCCGGCGCGTGCGTAGGCGCCTTCGATGAGATCGTGGCTGAGCAGAGAATTGCGCGGGAAACGACGGTCGAGAACAGCGTGCAACGTGGCCGCTTCGTAGATTCCCTTGCCCGTAAAAATGCCTTCGCCGAACAGGTCCTGGTAAGCGTCAGAAACCGCGCGCGTGTAAATGTCAAAGCCGCTTTGGCCGGAATAGATCGCTGCCAAACGCGACTGCGCCGCCGATTGCACCGCAACGCTGATGCGCGGCTGAAGAATGCCATAGCCTGCGGTGACAATGCGCAATTGCGGGTCGATGATGGCCTGATTCAACGGATGCGCGATTGCCCCGGCCAGCCGCGCGGCGGTCCCGTGCGGCAACTGCGTATCGGAGTCGAGAGTAAGAATGTAACGGACCGAGCGCAGCACATCCACGCGGCCGGCCTTGATTGGGAACGCATCAAAAGCCCCGGCGAGGAACTTGTTCAGGTCGAGCAGCTTGCCGCGCTTGCGCTCCCAACCCATCCATACGCCCTGGCGCGCATTAAAGATGCGATGCCGGTGCAGAAAGATGAAGACTCCATTGCGCGATGAGTTATAGCGTGCGTTCAGTTCGTTAATGAGTCGCGCCGCCAGATCGACGAGCGGATGCGAATCGTTCTCGCGCGGCTGGCTCACCGAGTCCGGAAGATCGGTGAGCAGCACAAAGTGAAGGTTAGGCTCCCGGTTGGCCAGGAAGCGCACCTCGAGATCGTTCACCAGCTCGCGCACCTGCTTTTCATTCAGCAGGAGCGACGGCACGGCCACCAGCGTAGTGCACTCGGCAGGAATGCCGTTGCTGAAATCGAGCTTGGGCATGCGCTCCGGGTCGATGAACGAAGTGATGGCGTTGTTCACCAGGTCCACTGCGACCTGCGTCGCTGGAATTGCGAGCAACAGCAGCGTGATGACGAGGCCGACGAAACGAGCCATCACCGGAAC
>JASIJW010000632.1:0-9174 GCA_030050035.1 Acidobacteriaceae bacterium
TGCGAGTGATTCGTTCCGCAGAATTCGGCGCAGAAGAGGTGATAAGTTCCGGGTTTAGTGACCTCAAACCAGATGCTGGTGTAGCGGCCCGGCAGCACATCCTGCTTGATGCGAAATGCGGGAACGTAGAAGCTGTGGATGACGTCCTGCGAGATCATCTCAAGCCTGATGGCGCGACCAACGGGAACGTGCAGCGCGTTGATCTCACGGATGCCGTTTTCGTGCTGCAGCTTCCACATCCATTGTTTGGCCTCTACGTAGACAACCTCTGCATTGTCGGGCGCGCGCTCTATATCGAAGTAGAGCTTGGCTCCGTAGAGAAACATGCCGATGAAGATCAGGCAGGGGATGCCGATCCAAAGCGATTCGGCGGGAACGTTGACAGCAACTTGGGAAGGCAGTTCGTCGGGATCGCGGCGGCGGTAGCGCCAGGCGGAGTAAATCAGAAAGACGGCAATAGCCGTGGCGACCGAGCCACAGACGATTACGAGGATCCAGAAGAACCTGTCGTAGTCTATGCGTACGGTGCTTTGCAGCGCGAGAAGGTTCACCATGGGTTGTCCCTCCGGGCTGTGTGCGCGCGATGGCGCGCGATATCCGAGCGCCAAAGCACGAAGAGGCTCAGGGCCATCAGCAGCACGGTGAGCAGCGCGCCAACGCGCAGCAGGCTGATGACGAGATTGCCGTATTCGCCGCTTGCGGGCGTGAAGGGATAGCAAAGCAGGCGGGTAAGATTCGTTGCGGGGCGGGTCTGGCCGCGCGCGGCGGCGACAATGCCCTGCTGCAAATCATACGGTTCATAGGTGACGCCGAAAAAGTAACGCGCGATGCTGCCCTGCGGGGTGATGGCGAGAACAGCTGTCGCGTGGACGAACATCCTTGTCGCTGGATCGTATCGGTAGTGAAAGCCGATGGACTGTGTGAGAGCACGAATCGACGCAGGACTGCCGGTGAGGAAATGCCAGCCGGCCGCACCGGCGCGGCCGCTGTAGTTCAGCGTGCACTCGTTGAATTCTTTGCGCGCATCGGCAGGGGTTTCGGCGGGATTGAAGCTAAAAACGACAACTTCAAAGTCGTGTCCGGCGCGAAGGGAGAGCGGGCCAAGACCGTTCACCACGCCCTTGAGCACCTGACTGCAGAGGGTGGTGCAGGTGTAATAGACCGGCACAAGCAGCACCGGTTTCGATCCGAAATAGCTGCCGAGCGTGACTGCCGCGCCGGTCTGGTCGCGGAATACCGTTTCAAGCGGCAGCACGGCTCCAAGCTTCTGCTCGATTCCGATGTCGCTAAATTGTGGAGGGAACATCTGCGCAGAGCAGAGCGGGACGGCAGCAAACAAAATTGAAAGCGGAAGGAGCAAGCCGCGAAAAAGATTCTTCATGGCTGCGGCTCCTCTCGTTCTTCAAAACCGGTCAGGCGGTCGCCGGCCTTCGGCTGGAAATAGAAGTATGGATTAGCCAGCGTGGTGGTAGGCGGAATGCCATGCTGCGCGATGAGGTTAATGGCCTGATCGATTGGAATGGTCACGATGCCGTGCTGGCGATCGATCCACTGATAGTGGTGCAATTCCCACTCGGCCTCGGAGCGGGCAATATTCCAGTTGCGATAGGGATAAGGTTCCAGGCGCGGCTCTGGCGGGTAGGGCTGACTTTGCCCAGGAAACAGCGGCTTGGGGCTGTTCCTTGCCTCGGCGCCACGGAAGTAGCAGTAAAGAAAATAGAGCAGAAAGACAACAGCGGTAGCAAAGAGAAGGACGCCGGCGCCGACGAAAAAGACTTTGCGCGCATCCGCGTCGGTGATCTCGTAGCGGACGTCAGAGCGCTGTTCGTTCGAACGTCGTTCGTCGGATCGTTGCTCGTCCATGCGCATCTCCTTCCCTATTTCGTGGCGGCAACGGCAATTGCGCTTTCGAGATTCGGCGCACCTAGCGGCAAAAGCGGCCAGCGGCGCAGTTGCCACAGAAAGGCAGCCACCCAGACGCAGCCCAGGCCAATTGGCACGACAACGATCATCCAGTTGACACCGACTCCGCCGCTGCAAAAAGCCGGTATCACGATCCAGTAATCGTCTAGAAAGCGTGCAACGAGCAGAATGCCGACCACGATGCAAAGCGCGCGCGGGCTGCGCTTTAGCGGGCGCGAGAGTAACAGCAGAAAAGGAACAATAAATTCAAATACGGCAATGGCGATGCCGACGATTGCCCAGGAGCCGGTCCAGCGCGGAACGAACCAGGGAATTTCTCCGGTCAGGTTGCCGGACCAGACAATGAGCAACTGCGAAAATGCGAAGTAGGCCCAGAGCATGACGAACATGAGCAGCAGCTTGCCGAGGTCGTGCAGGTGAGAAGTGCGGTAGATATCCGAGATGGGCCGGAAACGAGCGAGCAGGGCGAAAACAATAATCGACATTCCCATTGCGGTGAGGCCCTGGCCGGCAACGAAGAGAAATCCCCACATAGTGGAGTACCAGTGGGTGAAAAGGGATGCGGCCCAGTCGACCGATGAGAACGTAACGGTGAAAATGTAGAGGATAAGGCCAGACGCGCTGAGCCGCTCGAAGCGAAGCTGCATGGGAACGCCTCTATCCTCCTGGCGCGACCAACGGTTGAGGACCGCCATCAGCGTGGTCCAAATGGCGAAGTACACGGCGGCGCGGATGCAGAACCAGAGCGGGTTCATGTAGCCGCTGCGATGATGAAGAACATCATCGTGCACAACGAGACTGGGGTGCGCCCACGGGTAGAGATATCGCATTCCAAAAGCGATGGGGAGAAAAAGGACCGCGAGAAGCGGCAGTGTGCGGCTGGCGGCCTCGTTGATGCGGCGTGTGACCACGCCCCAATCGCCGCTCGTGAGGTATTGCGTCATCACCAGGGCGAGCGCACCGAGCGCGATGCCCAGCCAGAACAGATACCCGAGTAGCCAGGCGCTAAAGAACTCCGTAGGGCTGAAGAATGCGCCAATAATGGCGGCAATGAGCAGCAGCACGCCAATGCCGCCGGCTCCGCGCATACTGCGGATTAGCCTGCGATCGAGTTCGGGCGAAACAGCAAAGTGGGGAGTCATGGCAGCTTCTCCAGCTTGCTGCGGAGGTTGGCGGGCAACTGGTCGATGATCGCGCCGCGGCTCAGCTCGAGCGCGCGAAGATAGGCGATAATCGCCCAGCGATCATTGACTGGAATCTGGTCCTTATAGTCGGGCATTGCGCCATAGCCGTTGGAGATGACCTGAAAGAGATAGCCAGGTGGAGCGTTTCGGATGCGATCGCTGTTGAGATCTGCCGGCCATTTGAAGCCGCGGCGCTCTACCATACCTTGGCCGTCGCCGAGCATGCCATGGCACGGCGTGCAGAAGATGTTGTAGCGCTCCTCGCCGCGATCGAGCAGCGGCTTGTCGACTTTGACGGGAATCTGATTGAGAAAAACACCGTTCTGTTCGCCGGTGTGCACGGCATCGGTGTCGTCCAGCGCATCGCGCGCGATGGCGCCGGCAGGAGTGGGACGCGCCGAGCGCTGATCGGCAAAGAAGCGGCTCTCCGCGAGCGGCTTATAGCGCGGCATGTCCTGCATGTCACGGCGGCAGCCCGCTGCGGCGGCGAGCGTCAGCAGGGCGATTGCAGCAAGGCGCGCGCGAATCATGCTTCCTCCTCTGAGTCTTCGTCGACGTCCCAGATGGCCAAAGCATTGAGCGTGGCGAGCCAGGAGCGCAGATCGCCGACGGCAAAGGCATCGTCGCCGGCTTCGACGAAAAGGAAAAAGCGATCTTCCGAGGCGCGGGCAAACTCGCGCAGGTTAAAGACCGGATGATGCAGCAGCGGCAGCCCGGCGGACCAAAGCGAACTGACAAATGCAGAGATCGCAGCAAACAGAACCGTGAGTTCGAAGGTGATGGGAATGAAAGCCGGCCAACTGTTAAGCGGCCGGCCGCCAATATTGGTGGGATAGTCGATAACAGCGATGTAGTACTCCATTGCGAGCGCGGTAAGCGCGCCGAGCAGACCGCCAGTGAGGGTCCAAAAGGGAACGAAGTTGGGGCCCGGAATAATCTCGTCGAGTTCCTTCACGGGATAGGGCGAGTATGTTTCAAACCGCTTCACCCCCCGATCGTGCATGTCACGCGCGGCTTCAACAAGCTGGGTCGGTGAGTCGAATTCGAGAGCTACGGCGTAAAGGCGCTTGCCGCTCATTTGTCCAGTCATTTTTCCGGGCCTCCGGCGGCGTCAGCGCCCGAGAAAGGCAGGAGCTGATGCAGTTCAAAGATGGAAATCATAGGCAGGAAGCGAACAAAGAGCATGAAGCAGGTGACAAAAAGGCCGATCGAGCCAAGGATGACGAAGTTATCCCAGCGGGTAGCTTCGAAGTTAGTCCATGCTGAGGGGAGATAGTCCTTGTGGAGTGCGGTGATGATGATCATGAACCGCTCCATCCACATGCCGTAAAGGACGACGCACGAGACGCAGAAGAGTGGCTTGGGATTGATGCGCACCCACCGGAACCAGAGCAACTGCGGGATAAAGACGTTGCAGGTCATCGTGGTCCAAAAAGTCCACGCCTCCGGCCCGAAGGCGCGATTGTGAACCATCGCCATCTCGAAGACATCGCCGCTATACCACGCGGTGAAAGGCTCGATAACGTAGGTGTAGGCGAGGATAAGACCGGTGGCCAGCATGAGCTTGGCGCAGTTGTTCAGGTGCCGCTCGGTGATGATGTTCTCGAGATGGTAGACGCTGCGTATCGGAAGGGCGAGAATCAGCACCATGGCGAAGCCGGAATAGATGGCCCCGGCGACGAAGTAGGGTGGAAAAATGGTCGAGTGCCAGCCGGGCAGGATGGCAATGGTGAAATCGAAGCTGACGACGGTGTGAACCGAAAGCACCAGCGGCGTAGCGAGGCCAGCGAGAAGCAGCGAAGCGGACTCATGCCAGCGCCAGTGGCGTGAAGCACCACGCCAGCCGAGGCTGATCACGGCATAAAAGCCATAGGCAAGGCGCGTGCGCGCGCGGTCGCGGAGGCTGGCAAGATCGGGGATCATGCCGAGGTACCAGAATAGAACCGAGACGGTGAAATAGGTAGAAACCGCGAAGACGTCCCACACCAGCGGGCTGCGGAACTGCGGCTGTATTGTCATGGTGTTTGGATACGGCAGAATCCAGTAGAAGATCCACGGCCGGCCGAGATGAAACAGCGGAAACATGCCGGCGCAGATAACGGCAAAGATCGTCATTGCCTCCGCAAAACGATTGATGGAGTTGCGCCAGCTCTGGTTGAGCAGCAGCAGAATCGCGGAGATAAGCGTGCCCGCATGGCCAATTCCAATCCACCAGACGAAGTTGGTGATCATGTACCCCCAGGCAACGGGGATCGAGATGCCGAAGATGCCCAGGCCGCGATAGAGCAGCCAAGTGATTGAAATCAGAAAGAGAATGACGCCGGCAGCCCCCACGCCAAAGGTGCAGTACCAGAACAGTGGTGTGGGCCGGGTGAGCACGATCGAGGTGATCTGTTGCGTGACAGAGCTGAAGGTCTCAGGATGCGCGAAGACTGAGACCGAAGTGCCGGGCTCCGGCGGGCGATGGGTTGCGCGCTGCTGTTCTTCCACCGTCATGTGCGCCGTCATCGTGTGCTACACCTCTTTCAGCTCGGGATTGGGATTGCGCAGCTCGGCGAGATACGTTGTGCGCGGACGAGTGTTCAGGTCGCCGTAGAGCGCGTAATTGAGCTTTTCTGCCTTGAGCGCCGCCACCTGGCTGCCGCGCTGGTTGATGTCGCCAAAGATGATCGCCCGCGTGGGGCAGGCCTGCTGGCACGCAGTCTGGATGGTGCCGTCGAGCAGGCCTGTGTCGTTCACCTGCGCGTAGATTTCTGCTTCGCGGATGCGCTGCACGCAGTAGGTGCACTTCTCCATCACACCGCGACTGCGCACGGAGACGTCAGGATTGCGCTGCAGCTTGATGGACTCGGTCTCCCAATCCTGAAAGAGCAGGAAGTTGAAGCGGCGCACCTTATACGGGCAGTTGTTAGAGCAGTAGCGCGTGCCGATGCAGCGGTTGTAAACCATGTCGTTCAGGCCGTCGACGGAATGATTGGTGGCCTGAACCGGGCACACCAGTTCGCAGGGCGCGTTTTCACACTGCATGCAGGGCACGGGCTGGTAGTGCGCGCGCGGGTTATTGAGATCGCCTTCGTAATAAGCATCAATGCGCAGCCAGTGCATGGCGCGATGGTTAAGCACCTGCTCCTTGCCGACGACGGGTATATTATTTTCCGCCTGGCAGGCGACTACGCAGGCATTGCAGTTGACGCAACGAGTGAGATCGATCGACATGCCCCAGGAGTGACCGGTGTAGTACCACTGCGGATAAAGCGACTCGCCTTGGTGCGGCGTTTCCGTCTGCTTCTTCACAAAATCCGGATCGCTGCGGTACTGGTCGACGCCAGCCGATATGACGATGGTGCGGCCCTCCATATCCTGCTCCATCTGCGTCGTAGCAAGCTGGAACTTGCTGCCAAGATTCGTGAGCGTGAGGCCGGAACCGGCACCCATAGCATCGCTGGTGCGAATCTGATACGCGTTGAAACCCGCTCCATTACCGGCACGGCCGGAGCGCGTGTGACCCCAGCCGAGATGCACCGTGACGGAGTTGTCGGGCTGGCCGGGCAAAATCCAGGCGCTTCCCTCGACGCTGCGGCCCCGATAGTTGAGACACACAAGCTGCTGCGCGCCGATTCCCAGCCTTTTCGCCGTTGCGGGACTTAGATAAACGGCGTTGTCCCAGGTGAGCTTGGTCATGGGCTGCGGCAGCTCCTGCAACCACGTGTTGTTGGCGAAACGGCCGTCGAACAGGTACACGTCCGGACGGAAGACAATTTCCAGGTCCTGCGCCGGCTGCGGCGCGCGCAGCGATTGCGTCCAGTTTGCGTTGAGCGAAGGCTTGATTTCCGGCAGCGCGGAGCCGGTGACCAGTCCATCGCAGACCGATTTGCGCCACCACGCTTCAAAGTCCGTTGCGCCGGAGTGTGCCTGCCAGTACGCCCGCACGATGTCGTAGGCTCGACGGCCGGGCGGGCCGAGGATGACATCGAGCACTTCGATTTGCGACCGCGAATCATACAGCGGATCGATGAGCGGCTGGAGGATCGAGACCGTGCCGTCGAATGCGCACGCATCGCCCCATGTCTCGAGAAAATGCGACTCGGGAACCTGCCAGGCACACCAATCTGATGTTTCGTCGCTAATTGGGCTCACGTGGACTGAGGTCTTCGCGCGGCGTAGCAGTGCAGGAAAGCCGAGATCGGCCGGTGCGTCGTAGACGGGGTTACCGCCGAGGATGAGAAGCAGTCCGACTGCGCCGCTATTCAGCGCTGCGGCAAGCTCGCGGATGGAAGCAACCTGGTCAACAGACGCTACTTCGAGCGGATTGGTGAAGACTACGGTGCTCTCTAAGTTGCCGAGCGCGTGGTTGATGGCGTGCGTCAGCGCGTGAACGGTGGGCGATTGATGGATGCCAGGAATGACAATCGATGCGCTTTTGTGCGCGAGAAGATCCTGCGTTACGGCGCGAAGGAATGCAGAGTTGGCCGATGCGCCCTGCGCTGTACCGGGCAAAGCGCCAAGACTCACTGCCACATTGCGCGTGAAACTTTCTATGTCGGCGTAGCGCAGTGGCAGGCGATGATCGGCTTTGCCTCCGGTTGCGGTGAGCGTGCTCTCCACCATGTACAGGCGGTTCATGTCGAGGCGGTCGCCGCGTACGCGGCGCGCGGCAAAATCGTTGGCGTAGCGCGTGGAGGGCTCGCCGCAGGCAAGAAAGTCAGCGTCAAGCGCGAGGATGACATCGGCGCAGTCGAACCTATAGATCGTATTGAGCGGCCGGCCAAAGACAATTTTCGCTGCAGACTGCGCGGAGTGCGAACCAGCGGGCTCGTACTGGTACCACTTTGCATTGTGCAGAGCCTTTTGGACACTCTGCAATTGCGCGCCCAGCGTTGGCGATGTGACAGCGCCCGTGAGGATGTGCAGCCCGCTGCCCTGCTTTGCCTGGATGGGTGCGAGTGCGATGGCCATTGCCTCGCGGAAATCATCCCAGCTTTGCAGCTCATTTAGGTGTGAGATGGCCTGCACGCGGTCGGGATCGTAGAGATCGAGGACGGAGGCTTGCGAATGGACGGAGGTTGCGCCAAGGCTGGCCGGGTGTGCAGGATTCCCCTCGACCTTCGTCGGCCGGCCCATGTGGCTCTCCACGATAACGCCCTGCGCCAATCCTGCAACCGGAACCGCTGTGGCGTAGAACTGCGGCCGGCCGGGGATCAGATTTTCCGGCGGATTGACGTATGGCATGATGCGCTCGGTGGGCTGCCGCGTGCAGCCGGTTACGCCGGCAATTGCAAACGAAGCGGCGGCCAGTTCGAGAAAGCGCCTGCGGCTCACCTCGTTGAGCGGAGCCATCTCGCTGTCACACTCGTCATCGCCTGCGGCGCTGATTCCGGCGTACTCTTCGGCGGTTCGCCACAGGCGTTGGCCGGCATGGCGGCCGAGCGCGCTCAACGGCACAAAGTTCTTCGGCATTGAGTGAGTGCTCATCGGTGACAGGTAGAGCAACTGGTTAGCCGCTGCACGTGATAGGCGCGGACGAGCTTTGCGCCCAGCGCGAGCTGATTTTCGGGCGGCGTATATTCCATATCAAAGACGCGGTCGCGCGGACGGATATACCGCTCCGGGTGGCGATGGCAATCAAGGCACCATTGCATCTCCAGCGAATTGGCCTGCCAGGTGAGCGGCATGCGATCAACTCGGCCGTGGCAGGTTTCGCAGCCAATGCCCTTATGCACGTGGATGGCGTGGTTGAAGTAGACGTAATCGGGCAGGTCGTGCACGCGAATCCAGGCGATCGACCGGCCGGTACGGTAGCTGTCGCGCACCGGTTCGAGCACCGGCGCCACGGCCCACATCTCCGAGTGACAGTTCATGCAGGTCTTAGTAGGCGGAATACCGGCGAACGAAGACTCCTCGACGGAGGTATGGCAGTAGCGGCAATCGATGCCGAGGCCGGAAACGTGATGCTGATGGCTGAATGGCACCGGCTGAGGCTTGCGCACGCCGGCATAAGTAAGGTAAGGCGAACTTTGCACTTCGTAGCCAACCCAGCCCAGCGCGGCAATTACGAAGACAGCGCCAA
>JASIJW010000633.1:0-6274 GCA_030050035.1 Acidobacteriaceae bacterium
GCCAAGGTCTCTACAAGCGCCACCTTTGGTTTCTGCTTCTTCGCATTTCTGCGGTCGCGTTTTTTATTCGGCAACATGGATTACAAATGTCATCCTTTCGTGGCCGTGGCCACAATAGCGCGAACACTCTCCAACAAAATCGCCGGTTCGGTGGGGTGTAATCACCACCGTCTTTGGTTTGCCTGGAATAATATCCAAATCGGAGAAGAATCCGTCTATGGATATCCCGTGTGCGACATCATCCGCAACAAAGACAAGCCTGGTCGGCTTTTCGATTGTGAGCGTAATCTCTGCGGGCGCAAATTTGTAACGCCTTGCATGAATTGTGATAACAGGTATCTTCTTTTCCGCATATCCGTAAATGGCTGACAACGCGATTAAAGCTAAAGCCATGATCGGCGCATAAAGGTAAAGCAGCTTAAATGGCTTTCGTCCGCGGCAACCCCTGGCTTCCGATTTTTTGCCCGATACTTTCACTGGTCCGACACTCTCCATTGCATCGCTAAAACAAGTTTCCCGCCACCTGCTCCGCCATCATAGTTGCCATGTCATCAAGCGACTTCGTTAATTCAACTGAACTGCGATGAGTCTTAACAGCCACATTGATAACAAATACTTCGTTACGTACGCGCCCAATCACCTGTTCTCCGCGCAAGGAACGCCTATCGGCTGCGCACATTACTGCTTCATTGCCAAGGCCTCGAAGCGCAGTCGTTTTTGACGTGCATTCGGCCTCTTTCATTTCCATATTCTTGCTGCCGTTCTCGGTTTCCTGGACGATGACCCACAGCTCGTACGCGACCCCATCATCCTGATAGTGAAACCGGCATTCGTTTTTGGAAACTGCAATTTGGTCAGCAGGAACGGGGGTGCCGCTCGGAGCGTCCACTGCCGTAACCGCGTTGATCCACGGACACACCGCCTGCGCCCGGCAAAGAGCCGGAGACAACGATGTTCCCAATAGCATCCAGTAGACAAGCTTCATCTAATAATTTCCTCCGTCGCCCATGCTCATGGCAGCGTGGGGCGGATTGGGAAGATCGGTATGCACATGCCAGGGGACGCTTTCGTCGGATACTTCCGGGTGTGCGCGCAGATATTTCAGTGCCTCAACGCGAGCGTCGGAGTTGATCTTCTCGGTGATGAACAGCGCCTGCTGCTCCTCAGCTTCCTTTGTCCGGCCCATCCGGTGATACAGGATCGAAAGGTTATAGTGCGCGGCCAAATCGTCCGGGTCGATGTCCTGCAACGCTTCAAACTGCTGTGTTGCGTGTTCATAGTCTCCCTGCCGGTAGTAAGCAATGCCCAACTCACGCCGCGCGTCGCGCGACTGCGGATACTGCTGCACTACTTCCTGCAAATCGGCCAGCTCTGCGCCGATGTTGCTGGCGCGCCGTTCCAGCAACGCGGCGTAGTACAGCGCGCGCGCGTTGTCCGGGTTCATTCCCAGCGCCTTGTCGATGTTCATTCGCGCCGAGCCGTATTTTTCCCATTGAATCTCGGTTAGAGCGATGTTTGTGTATGCGTCCGCGTAGTCCGGCCTGAGTCTGACGACCTGGCTGAACGCGCTGACAGCATCCGCGTATTGGATCTCATCCAAATACGCGATGCCGAGATTATTCCAGCGCATCCAATCCGGATTGTCCTGCGGATCGGGTGGAGCGGGCTGGTTGTCTCCAATGTTGATCGCTCGGCTGCGCGAGGCAATCTCCACCACCGGATAAGCGGGATGGTCCTTACCCAGTACATTGTTGATATAGCTTTGTCGGTAATGCCGGTAATTCACCCGCGCGGTGATGGTGATGAAGCCTTTGGCGTCCGCCGGGACGCGGAAACGGTAGCGAACTAGCGTCGACCGCCCTGACTGAATGGTGTTGTCATAGGCGGCCGCGTGAATTGTCTGGACCTGGTGGTTATCGACAAACTCGCCGTCTTTAGTCACCGGCCGCGTGATAAAACTGTGCGCGCGCGCATCCAGCATTCCGTCCGGCTTCAGGAATCCGCTGTGATAAATCTCCCTGCCGCCCGCGTCCTTCACAATGAACTCCGTCCACGCCTGGTAGAGGTCGCGGACCTCAGGAATGAAAGAATGCCCGATGTTCTTGTTCTGGATCACTACATAAACGTCGAGAATGTCGTTTGGGTCGATGCGGAAAATCACGGAACCGAGCGGCCCGATCACCTTGTCCTCATTGGCCTTCTTGATCCCGAAGATATCCACGTTCAGGTAGTCTCCGGCCTGGAGAAACTTGACCGTCTTCTCGAGTTGTTCGTCGAAGCCGTAGTAAAAGGGCACGCCCGTATTCCCAGCGGCCCAACTGTGCGACGCAAACGTGCCGTTCTTCGCGCCGTAGTCGGGCAGCGCATTAGGAGCGCGCTTCATGTGGCAGTTCTGACAGGTCTTGAAGTCACCCGTGTAAAAGGTCAGCGGGTTCTGGTGCGAGAACTTTGAGTTCTGCCATTCGTCGTACGCCGAGAACGCACTGATGAACTTGAAATCGTTCAGATGCTCCGGCAGATTGGCCTTGTGGCACGCGGAGCAAAACTGAGGCGTGCGGTAAAAAGGCTGCATCACAGCGCGGGCGTGGCGGTCGGTGTGCATCAGGATTTCGCTGTAGGGTACCTCGCCCGGAATGCGGTTTCCATTTTCATCGACCATCACCGACGGAACGCCCATGATATAGCTGGCGTTCCCTTTGGTGGATTTCAAGCCCTGAATGGAGTGGCAAACCATGCAGGTCACGCCGTTGTCGTCGAACTTCCGGTTCACCAGCGAGTTCTCGGTGAGCGCACCCGAAAGCAGCCCGATGGGATTATGACAGCTATCGCAGTGGCGCGAGAATTCGATGCCCTCGGTGTTGTTGAGCAGATTCACACTGGTTCGGTAAAACGGCTCGCGGAAGGAGTTCGAGTGCAGCGCCTGGCGCCACTGGTGATATGCCTCCTGATGGCAGTGGGCGCAATAGGTGGCATCGGGAAAAGCTCCAGGCTGGATGAAGCCTCCTCCCTGCACCTCGGCATTGCTGGGATCAAAGGGAATCTCCTTGCCAAATCGAAAATTGTAAGTGGACGCGATCTTTTCCGAGTACGCCTGCCGCTGGCTCTGCAGGTCCTGGCTCTGTTTTTTCTCGTTTAGTTGTTCCTGGCTTTCCTTGTACTGGTCCTGCTGGTACTTATTCTGCTGATTCTGGCTCCAGCTGGTTTCGGGAGTCAATAGAAGTGCAAACAGTCCGGTTGCAAATGCAGCCTCAGCCAATATTGTCCATGCTCGATTCCACCTCATAAGCAATGCAATCTCCTCAGTTACCTGCGAGATGCTCACTGCGCTTGGCCGCGGCGTCTTTTGCGATCTGGTTATACACACTCGGAACGACGCCCTTGCCTTCCTCGACCATGAAGATGCGATCGACGCTGGGCAATTTGACATGCTCTACCGGACCGTTGGGCCAGTGGATTTCGACATCATTAACGACAGTCGCTTGTCCCAGACCGAAGTGAAGGCGCTGATCGTTAGATGACTCATAGCTGCCACCGCTCATGACGTCGCCACGCTGGCGCATGCCGTCAGCGGTCACATAAACGGTCGCTCCAATCGCATCTCGGGGACTTTTGGCGTTGCCGACAAGTTGCAATTCGACCCAGTGATTGTGATCTGGGCTTACATTCAAGAGCAGGACCGGCGTATGGTCAATACAGTTGATCACCACGTCGATCTTGCCGTTATTGAATAAATCCCCGAATGCCGCTCCACGTGCTGGAATCACATCAGCCAACCCCGTTCCTTCTACGGGCGGAATAAGTTTGAATTTCTTGCCGTGGTCAATGTTGTGAAAGAGCAGAGGTCGCTCGGCAAATGAGGTGCCCCAGTTATGCTGGTCGACTTGTGGATAGACATGGCCGTTCGCCAAAAAGATGTCCTTCCACCCATCATTGTCGTAATCAATAAACTCGGCGGCCCAGGTAAGAAACGGATATGTGGGTTCTGCCATGCCCATCTGTGGCGCTATTTCCTGGAAGTTGCCGTTGCCAACATTTTCGAAGAGCGGTTTGTAATCGTCGGAGAATGTTCCGGTATAAAGATCGACTAGCCCATTATTCTTGTAGTCGCCAACTGCCAGCCCCATATTGGCAGTTTCACGAGCGTCCTGATTCAAAGCAAAACCCGAATAAAAACTCGCGTCCTCAAATGTTCCATCGCCTTTGTTGAGGTAGAGATAGCTTGGGGTCGAATCGTCGGCCACCACAAGGTCCACCTTTCCGTCGTTGTTCACATCCACAAAAGTCGAGGAGAAACCATAGTTGTGAACTTTGTCATTCACTCCTGCCTCTACGCTTACATCCGTGAATGTTCCGTCGCCGTTGTTGTGGAAAAGGTGATCGGGCTCTCCCGGCAGGCCACGCGGACCGCACATCACATGTGCACCGCGAAAGACGCAAAATCCATTGGCGGCCTCTTTCGAATCAGATGAAGGTACGTCCTTGAAGTCCCAGTGAATATAACCGGGAACAAACAGGTCAAGCAGGCCGTCTCCGTCATAGTCACCAAAACTCGGCCCTGTGGACCAGTTGCCCAGTGTTACGCCTGCTGTTTCGGCGACGTCGGTGAATGTACCGTCATGATTGTTGTGATAAAGACGGTTTTTGCCATAGTTGGTGACATACAAGTCGGGCCAGCCATCGTTGTCGTAATCGCCAACTGCACAGCCAAAGCCCCACCGATCATTCGTCACGCCTGCGATGTTGGCGACGTTCGTGAATGTACCATCGTGATTGTTGTGAAAGAGCGCAGCGTGCGGTGGCTCGGCTTTTCCGTTAAGCGCATCGTAGGTCGAGCCATTCACGAGGTAGATATCGAGCCAGCCGTCATGGTCATAGTCAAGTAGGCACACACCGGAGCCAGTGGTTTCGAGAATATATGGCTTCTGCGGTGTTCCCATCTTGTGGGTCCAGGCGGTCAATCCAGCTTTTTCGGAGATGTCCTTGAAGATAATCGGGCCATTTTTGACGAATCCGCCGGCAGTGATTGGACGCATCTCAGAATCGAGCACGGGGGCAAAAACTCCGGCGGTGGCGGAGCCCCCCTGCGGTGTTTGCGATGACCCTTGTCCTTGTTCGTATGGTTGTATGGTTTGCTGCACAGACTGAGCCAGACCTATCGGTGCGATCACAAAAATGATGCTTACAAGCAGGTGAATACGCGAAGCCTTAGGGACAATGCCGGCCAACATGCCTAACATACCTCATAGCCAAAGAGTCAGATTCGACAAACAAGCAACGGATGTGTTGTTGAAAAAACGGTTACCTTCCGGTCGGGGTGCTTTTTGCGTAGAAGCAGGAGACGCGACAGAATCATGCAAATTCTCGATTGGAGATTAGTCATGGATGAAACTGCATCCTGGTCAAAGATCGCGTCCGACAGTATTCGATTGCGAATTAAATTATTCATGAGTGCACATTCCATGTCTTCCTCCAATTGGAGGACATACTATGGATTGACAACCATACGCAACCTTTGGGTGAGATGATCAGCGCTGGGATTCCCGGATCCACGCACGCTCGAGCCAAGAAGTCATCGATGCCGCGCACGACACTCTGCGGAACCTCGGATTCGACGCGCTCTACATCGTCAATCTCGGCATCGGCGGCTCAGCGGGCCGGAGGACGATCCTTTCGAAGAGCCGTTCACGGTACTTGCCGAACTCAAGAACCCGGGACTCATCCGGCACATTGGCTTCAGCATTGTCTCCGCAAAACAGCTGGCCTAGACGCAGCGTATCACCGACATCGTGTCAGAACTTCTACAACGTTGTCCAGCAGGCCGACGACTATTTTGTCGCGAGCCCCAATACACCTTCTTTTGTGTATGAAAAAGTCCTGGCCAGGGCGAACGACCAGATCCACGATTGAAGACTGCGATGGCCTTCGAACCATCCTGGAGCGGCCTCATCCACAGTTCCAGCGGGCCCTCATCCCGCACTCGGTCTCCCTGTTTTCCCAGCGCGTCCTGATCCTATGCTTCTCTCTCTTCCGGGAATCATCTCAGGTCGGGTTTGCGCGCCTGATCACCGACCACGTGACCTACGCCTATCTGTGCGATGTTTACGTTCTCGAAGATTTGCGGGGACTGGGCCTGGGATCCTGGCTGATACGGTGCATGCTTGATCATCCTGACATTCGTTCGATCCGACGTGTCTCGTTGATCACGCACGATGCCCAGGACTTTTACCTTGACTTGGGATTTGAATTCCCACCCCACCCTGATCGCTATTTGGAG
>JASIJW010000634.1:0-3207 GCA_030050035.1 Acidobacteriaceae bacterium
ACATCATGCCCACGCCCCACCACGCCGCGTTCCGCGCGATTCTCATCCGCACATGTCGCCCGTAAGCCATGGCCGTCTCCTCTCGTAGGCTCAATTTCCCGTATCGAAAGGGGGGATGCCACAAAGGTGGGAAAGGATGGCTTTCGCCTTTCGCCAGCAGAATATGTCACCGGCGAAATCTACGGCGTCAACGGAGGACGACGCCCAATCTAAAAACAGGAAATATGGATTAGAAACAGAAGGTCAAATCGAGCGCGATCCCTAATCCCTGTTCCCTATTCCCTAGTCCCTGTATTTACACTGGAGTCGAGGCACGGCAATTTTTTATGGACAAATTCGTTATCCGGGGCGGAAATCCGCTGGTGGGCACCGTGCGTGTCTCCGGCGCAAAGAACTCCGCGCTGCCCTGCATGGCTGCCGCCATCCTCACCGAAGAAGAAATCACGCTTGAAAATCTTCCGCTGGTCCGCGATATCGACACCGAGCGCCGGCTGCTCGAGTCGATGGGCGCTGAGGTCAACCGGCCGGAGCTGAACGCGCAGCACGAGACCACCATCAGTTGCCGCACGCTCTCCGATCCCGTGGCGCGCTACGAAATCGTGCGCACCATGCGCGCAAGCTCCCTCGTGCTCGGTCCGCTGATCGCCCGTACCGGCATGGCGCGCGTGGCCATGCCCGGCGGCTGCGCCATTGGCGGCCGTCCCATTGACCTGCACATCAAGGGTCTCGAAAAAATGGGCGCCGTAATTACGCAGGAGCATGGCTACCTTGAAGCTCGCGTCGATCCTCGTATCGGCCGTCTGCGCGGCGCGCACATCGTCTTCGACAAAATCACCGTCACCGGAACCGAAGACCTGCTGATGGCCGCCGTGCTGGCCGAGGGCGAAACGCTATTGGAGAACTCTGCGCGCGAGCCCGAGGTCTGCGACCTGGCCGATCTGCTCACCGCGATGGGCGCTCAGATCGAGGGCGCCGGCACCGCGACCATTCGCGTCCGAGGCGTCGACCGGCTCAAAGGCGCGCGCTTCCGCATCAATCCGGATCGCATCGAGGCAGGCACGTTTCTCATCGCCGGCGCCATCACCGGCGGCGACCTCATCGTGGCCAACTGCAACGCCTCGCATCTCGGCGCGGTGATTACCAAACTTCAAGAAGCGGGCGCGCGGGTCGACATTCTCGCGCCCGATTCCGTTCGCGTGCGCGCTCAAGACAAGCTGCGCGGCGCCGATATTTCCACCGAGGAGTATCCCGGCTTTCCCACCGACATGCAGGCCCAGTACATGGCTCTGGCCACGCAGGCCGAGGGCGTGAGCCAGGTGACCGAAAACATCTTCGAGAATCGCTTCATGCATGTGCAGGAACTGGTCCGCATGGGCGCAACCATCAAGGTGGACGGCAGCACGGCCACGGTGCGCGGACCGGCGCGGCTTTCGGCCGCCGCCGTCATGTGCTCTGACCTGCGCGCCTCAGCATCGCTGGTGCTCGCGGCGCTGGTTGCAGAAGGCGAGACCGTGATCGACCGCGTTTACCATATGGATCGCGGCTACGAGCGCTTTGAGCAGAAGTTGAGCAGCGTCGGTGCGCAGATCCAGCGCCTGGGCAATCTTTTCGCGCCGCGCGAGATGCAGCCCCTCGCGGGCTGATCGGCCGGCTGGCGCCACATAGCTCTATCGCGGGCTCATTCCAAAAGTAACCTCCGCGAAACTATTCTGCCTTACTTGCGTTGATACCATTGACCACGCGGAACCGATGGAGGTTCCGCGGAAGAGTCGATCAAGGAGGATAGGATTCGCGTGAAGAAATCTGCGATGGCAGTTCTGCTCGCTCTCAGTATGGCTCCTGTGGCATCAATGGCGCAGGTGGGCATTACGGTGCGTATTGGTCCACCCGCACCAATCGTCGAACATTACGGGCCGCCCCCGCATCCCGGTTACGTGTGGATCTCGGGCTACCAACGTTGGGATGGCAATCGCTACGTTTGGTCTCCTGGCCATTGGGACCGCCCGCCTCATCCTGGCGCTGTGTGGGTTGCGCATCACTGGGTGCACCGGCACGGTGGCTGGGTGTTGATTGAAGGCCACTGGCGGTAATCTTCTTTTCCAACAAAAACAAAAGGCGGAGCCATCGCGCTCCGCCTTTTGTTTTTCGCTTGTCATCCTGACGAGTTTGCGAAGCAAACGAATGCAGGATCTGCGGTTGATTTTCCCCCGCATCCGCTGCGCGCTAGCGAATCTCAATCACATCCTTCGTCTTCGCGGCTACCTCGTCGGCGCGTTCCTTCAACTTCTCGGCTACTTTGAAGAACTCCGCCGCCTGCGGGCTCTTTGGCCCGGCCAGCGTCACCGGTAATCCCCGGTCGCCCCCCTCGCGGATCGCTGGCACCAGCTCGATCGAGCCGAGGAAGGTCACGTTGAATTGCTTCGCCGTGCGCTCTGCTCCGCCGCGCGAAAAGATGTCGATCTCTTTCTGGCAATGCGGGCAGGTAAAGTAGCTCATGTTTTCGACGATGCCGAGCACTTCAACATTCACCTGCGCGAACATCTCGAGCGCCTTGCGCGCGTCCTCAAGGCTCACGTCGCTCGGCGTCGAGATCACCACCGCGCCGGTGAGCGGCACCGTCTGCACCAGCGAGATCACCACGTCGCCGGTTCCCGGCGGCAGGTCGATGATCAGGTAATCCAGCTCGCCCCACTCCACCTGCTGCAAGAACTGCCGGATGATCTGGTGCAGCATCGGCCCGCGCATCACCATCGGCTTGTCGCCGGGCGAAATGTAGCCGATTGAAATTGTTTTGATGCCGTGCGTCAGGTTCGGCTCGATCATGTTGTTGGCCGTCACTCTGGGCTGCTTTGTCGAGCCCATCATGAGAGGCACATTAGGCCCGTAGACGTCGGCGTCGATCAGGCCCACGCGGTGGCCAAGTTTCGAAAGCGCAATGGCCAAGTTCACGGCCACCGTAGTTTTGCCCACGCCGCCTTTTCCCGATCCTATTGCGATAATTTTCTGAACGCCGGGCAGCGCCATTGGCTGCGGCATGGCATGTCCATGTGCCATCAATTCACTCCTTCTCCCTCTTCAATTTTACCGGAGTGCGGTTGTTGGCGATGGTTTACGGTACTGCACTGGATCCGCACCAGTGACGCGCGCCAGAATCGCGTGAATCTGCCGCACGCCATCGGTCAGCGCCGCCGGTCCCGGTTGCAGAAT
>JASIJW010000635.1:0-5174 GCA_030050035.1 Acidobacteriaceae bacterium
AGCTCACCATAAGTTTCCCAATCCACTTCAGAATTCACACTCACCGGCCATCCGGGCTGCTATTCGTATTCCTTTTGGGGTGGAACGCGATGGAGCCGTGCGAGGTTGCCGCATATTGGGAGGCTAACGCCGAAAGCTGGACGCGATTTGCGCGCGCCGGTTACGACGTCTACCGCGACGCTCTCAACACGTCGGCATTCCTGGCCGAGTCAAAAAATGCTCTTCCGAAGAGGCGCGCAGCCGCTCGGCCGCGCTCTCCGGCGCAATGTCGCGCTGCGGCATGCAAAGCATTTCAAAACCAACCATGAACTTCCGCACTGTAGCCGAGCGCAGCAGCGGCGGATAATAGTGCGCGTGAAAATGCCACTCCGGATGCGGCTCGCCATCGGTCGGCGACTGGTGAAAGCCCATTGTGTACGGAAAGCTGGTGGTAAACAGATTGTCGAAGCGCGTGGTCATGCGCTTGAGCGCGTCGGCCAGCCCGTCCCGCTCGTCGTCAGAAAACTCCGGCATGGCTCCGCAATGGCGACGGCTTACAAGCATCACCTCAAACGGCCACACTGCCCACCACGGCACCAGCGCGGTGAAGTGCTGGTTTTCAAAAATAATGCGCTCGCCTGCGGCGCGCTCGGCCTCGACATAGTCGCAGAGCAGGCAGCGGCCGGTGCGCGCCAGGTGTTCGCGCTGCGCGGCGGTTTCGGCAGCCGGCTCGTCGGGCACAAAATCCGTCGCCCAGATCTGTCCGTGCGGGTGCGGGTTGCTCGCTCCCATCATCGCCCCGCGGTTTTCGAAGATCTCCACGTGCTTGATCCAGCCCAGACCGGCCAGTTCCTCGTATTGCTCGACCCATGCGTCGACGACCGGGCGAATTTCGCTGCGGGTCATGCGCGCCAGCGTCAGGCTGTGGTCGGGATGAAAGCAGAGGACCTTGCACAGTCCGCGCGCCGCCTCTCCCACGAGCAGCGGCGACACTGAAGGCTCGCTGATCGCCGGCGCCTCCGGCAACAGGGCCGAGTAATCGTTTACAAAAGAGAAAATACTTGCGTACTGCGGATTGACCGCCCCACCCGCGCGCTTGTTGCCCGGGCACAGATAACACTCCGGATCGTATGCCGGACCCGCGGCTGCAGCCGTCTGCCCCACTTCCCCCTGCCAAGGCCGCTGCGTGCGGTGCGGCGAAACCAAGACCCATGACCGGCGCAAGGGATTCCACCGCCGGTGCGGGTACTGCCAGTTTGTGCTCATGCTTGCTCCTCGCATGATTGTAAAAGGCGGACCACGCGACGCGTGCAAGCGCGAACTGCGGCAAAGCAGTTGAACTCGAAGCAGATTGCCAAGGGTGGGCCGTCTGTCGAGCCTCAGCCGTTGCAATAAAAAATGCTGCCAATACCGTTACCAAGGATCGAGGGTACCCTTATCTGGATTGCCGGCAGAGCCACTCCGAGGTTCTACCATAGAAAGGGCGCAGTCTGGCTGCGCCGGGAGACCCGCCAGATGCTTTCCCCCGAGCAAATTGTCGCGCTGCAGGACCAGCGCACCCGCGAGTGGCACTACACCGAGCCCGATCCCACGGAGTTGGCCTTTGACGCCGCAGAGGCTGCCTCTACGGAGCATACTGCAGGCGGGCAGCAGGAATTCCTGCTCACGGTCGCCCGCCAGCACCGCGCCAACTTTGAGCTCTGGCACATTGAAGATGAAGCCCGAGCGCCCGGCGCTACGGACAAAGAAGTCGCCGACGTGAAGCGGCGCATTGACCGCACCAACCAGCGCCGCAATGACCTGGCCGAAGAGCTGGACGAAAGGTTGATTGACTGGCTTGCGACCCGCTCGCTTCCCCGCCCCGAGGCGCCGCTTCACTCCGAGTCACCGGGACTGGCGATCGACCGGCTCTCGATCCTGGCGCTGAAGATCTACCACACCCGCGAAGAGGCAACGCGCCACGACGCTCCCGAAGGCCATGTCGAGCGCAACTGCCGCCGATTGGAGATACTGGAAGAGCAGCGTGCTGACCTTACCCGGTGCCTGGACACGTTATGGAATGAGACGCTGGCCGGGACGCGGCGTTTCAAGATGTACCGGCAGCTAAAGATGTATAACGACCCGTCGCTGAATCCGGCGATCTATAGCGGCGGGCAAACGAAAATCTAGTCCGGCGGGATGAAAACCAGGCCAGAAAAGCGGCGCCCGGCGATCGCGAGTTGACGCCGGAAAGAGTTATGCGTATAAAGTTGGCCTAAGCAGCGCTTGCTGGTATCTGTGCCGGTGGTTGATTCCAGCCGCACACGGTACCGGGCGCAATGAACACGGCAGAGAGAATGATGCAAGACTCGCGCACCACGGCCATCGGCCGCAAAAAGACCACTTCCATCGCCCAAAAGGGCAATGGAAACGCCTTTACCGGCCCTGCCTTCCAGCATTACCAGGCAGCCGTACAACTGTTGCAGCAGGGCAAGTACGACAAGGCCCTGGCGGCGCTGGAAAAGCTGCTGCCCGACGCTCCGCCCGAGTTGAAGGAGCGGGTGCGGATGTATATCGTCACCTGCCAGCGCCAAATCGGGAAGGCCGAATTGGCCTTCGAAACTCCCGAAGAGCACTACGACTACGCCATCTCGCAGCTCAACACCGGCTATTACGAGGAGGCGCGGGAGCAGTTCAACCTGATCCTCGAGCGGCACCCGAACGCCGACTACGCCTATTACGGCCTGGCAGTCCTCGATGCGATCACCGGCCGCGTGCAGGAGTGCCTGAACAATCTGTCGCAGGCCATCGAGATGAATCCCAAGAACCGCCTGCAGGCCCGCGTCGACAACGACTTCCAGAGCATGGCCGACGATCCGCGCTTTACGGAGCTGTTGTATCCTGAGATACCGTAAGGCGCGCATCTCTTGGATTCCAAAATTCCTTCGCACGGCCAAACCTCACGAGACTTGTCTCCGCGCACTGCAAGCCCGGCCGAAACAGAATCAGCTTTAAGCACAGTTGTGGCATGTCCGCTGCGCGTGGTCGCCCTGGGCGGCGGCACGGGCCTGTCGACGCTTCTGCGCGGCCTGCGCCGCCACGTCGTTGCGCCGGGCATCGATCCCGCTCCGGCGCAGATCTCCGACCTTGCCGCCGTGGTTACCGTCACCGATGACGGCGGCTCGTCGGGCCGGCTGCGGCGAGGCTTCAACATGCTGCCGCCCGGCGACCTGCGCAACTGCATGGTCGCCCTGAGCGAAGAAGAAGACCTGCTGGTCAAGCTTTTCAGCCATCGCTTCAAGGCAGGCGGCGCGCTCAAAGGCCACAATTTCGGCAACCTGTTCGTCGCCGCGCTCACTGAGGTCACGGGCGACTTTGCCCTGGCCATCCAGCTTGCCTCAAAGATTCTCTCGACGCGCGGCAGCATCTATCCGGCAACCACGGCGAACACCACGCTCGTCGCCTACATGGATGACGGCTCACAGGTGCGCGGCGAAACCAACATCACGGCCAGCAAGCGCCGCATCGTAGAGCTGACGCTCGACCCGCCCGACCCGGTACCGCTGCCGGAAACGCTCCAGGCCATTAACCAGGCCGATCTGATCACCGTGGGGCCCGGCTCGCTCTACACTTCGCTTATCACCAACCTGCTCATCGAAGGCGTCTCGGCGGCGCTGGGCAATGCGCGCGGCCTGCGCGTCTACATCTGCAACCTGATGACCCAGGCCAACGAGAGCCTCGGCCTCACCGCGTCCGAGCACATCGAGCGCATCTACGATCATGCGCATGCACGCATCTTCGACTACGCCATCGTGAACACGGCGCCATTTTCCGAGGAGACTATCAAGCGCTACGCCGCTGAAACCGCGGCACCGATCGTTGCTGACATCGCCCGCATCGAGAAGCTGGGCGTCAAGTGCATCGCCGGAGATTTCGCGAGCGAAGAGAATGTGGTTCGCCACGCAACCGGCCGCCTTGCCAGCGCGCTACTGGAGTTGGGGCGATCGGCTGCAGGCCGCGGCTGAGTTAAGAGACTGCTGAGCAGAAGTCCCGCTACAATGATCAGTCAATGCGCTGGCCCGATGTTCAATGGCTGAAAAGCTCTCAACCATGAACGCTCCCAACCGAGCCCCGCTTCTCGCATTCCAAGCTGATGGAAACCCTGCATCAAGGCTTCGGGAACTGTTCTGCGCTGGCAGCGACCCTCATGAATCAGGACGCGCCATTTACTGATTTGCTATACTTCGGACGCACTGGAGATAAGAGATGCAATATTTGGGCGAACGCGAGATTGCTTTCGACACGAGCTCGATTGGGTTTCCGAGCATTCAGGGTTGTCGTGCTATTTTGCTTTTAACCGCGGGCGGATTGTTCGGATTCCACCTGAGCGGGAATCTGACCAGCGTGAAGAACACGGCCTTTGTGCAGTTTGTGAGCGGACATCCGCAGGGGGGCGCGCAAAGGGCACTGTACGTCGCCGGCAAGGTTGGATTTACGCACACGACCCTGGACGAAGCCAAAGCGGAGATCAAGGATGTAGCGAATGCGCTCGGATACACAGGCCCCTGTTACTGGGTTGAAATGTCTCATATAGCCTCTTCCGGAATTTACGTCCAGTTTGACAATTTTCAAAACACGTCGTGCGTCATTACCGCGCGGGGGTGGGCCGATTCATCGGATAAAGTTCCGGGGAACCTTGGAGCCTATGCAGGCGCGAATCGCGCCATGGCCCTCGGCTCAGCTCCAGCTCAAATGTTTGTGAACGTGAGCACAGTTGGGCTGAAGGCGGTGTATCCAGCGAAGGTCTCGTAGGGCGGTCAACCGCGCCATTCAGCTCGCCTCGAAGATCCTCGCCACGCGCGGAGCCGAGGGATGCCAAAGAAGAAAATCCGTATCGACTACACTGTTTACCGACCGGATCATAATCCAGGCGAGGTTTGTTGGGATTTTCGAACGCTGAAGAAGGCAAAGTCCGCTGCACGCAGGCTAGGGCTACGTGCGCGCATTTACCGGAACTTCAATCAGGAGTCCAAACGAGGCAGAGTTCCTCTCGACTGGTGGAATAGCAAATTTTATTGGATTTGGAACGGAGACTTGTTCGTCCGAAGGATCGACCCCACAATCCACTAACGATCGGTACAAGCAGGTTGGACGAATCCAGCCCGCTCTACTCACCCTTCCACCGTCCGCTTCAACTGCCCGCACGCCGCATAAAT
>JASIJW010000636.1:0-3081 GCA_030050035.1 Acidobacteriaceae bacterium
ATGAGCCGTTCCGCGACCTGACGTGGTTTGAATCGCTTCGTCTCGAGCCGTATTACGAATACGCCGGAGCTCGCGTTCCTGGGGCGCGTGATTTTCTCTCTGGATTGCTTGATGACACTCGCAGAACGCAGATCGCAATAGTCCACGGAGACTATAGCCCGAAAAATATCCTCGTTCACAATGATCGATTGGTTTTACTCGACCACGAGGTAATTCATTTCGGAGATCCGGCTTTCGACATCGGCTTTTCTCTGACTCACCTTCTCAGCAAGAGCAATCATTGTGAAATATTGCGAGAACGGTTCCTTGACTGCGCAAGACTGTACGTTTCGCATTACATGCTAGTTGCCCAGGCGCGGCAGTTCGGGCCCAAATTTCAAGGCAGAGCCTGCAGGCACACCCTGGCATGCCTTCTGGCGCGAGTCGCCGGCCGCTCGCCTTTGGAATATTTGGGAGACGCTGAACGCGACCGCCAGAAGCGGGCCGTGTTGTCGTTGATTCGGAAATACCCAGATTCCCTGCACGAGCTTATCGACAGCTTTGCAAAGGAGATTGCATGTTCGTAGTAGAGCGCCTCGCAGCTCGAGAAATTCTCGATAGCCGTGGCCGGCCGACGGTTTATGCGGAGTGCTATCTGGAGGGCGGTGTTTCAGGCAGCGCATCGGTTCCGTCCGGTGCCTCCACCGGAGCTGCCGAAGCTGTCGAGCTGCGCGATGGCGATCCGCGTCGGTACCGGGGGATGGGATGCCGGAAGGCGGTGGGAAGCATCCTGGGAGAGTTGAACGATGGGCTCCTGGGCCACGCCTTCGATTCCCAGGCCACTTTCGACATGCGTCTTATCGCTCTTGATGCCAGCCCGGCAAAATCGAGGCTCGGCGCTAACGCAATCCTCGCCGTATCTCTCGCTTTCGCGCGAGCTGCGGCGGCCGCAAACAACGAAGAGTTTTGGCAGTATTTCGCCCGAATGGCTGGATTCGCGCCCTCATCTCTACCGCGCCTTACCATCAACCTCTTCAGCGGAGGCAAACACGCAGGCCAGCAGGTTGCAATTCAGGATGTGCTGATTGTTCCGGCGAGTTCGCGCAGCGTAGATGAATCGCTGGTCATGAGTTGCGAGATTTATCAGGTGGCCGCGGAGATATCGCTGCGGCGTTTTGGAATGCGCCTCTTGCGCGCGGACGAGGGGGGATGGCGCCGCCGTTCCGATCGGCTGAGGAGATGATTGAAACCGCCATCGAGGCTATCGAGACTGCTGGTTACTGCGCCGGACAAGATGTCGCGCTGGCGATCGATGTGGCTTCCAGCCACTTTTGCTCGCAGCAAGGTTATCAGCTCGGCGATCGGCTCCTGACAAGCAGGGGCATGATCGACCGTCTGAAGACCTGGGTTGACTCGTACCCATTGGTGAGCATCGAGGATGGCCTCGCTGAAGATGACTGGGAGAACTGGCCGCTGCTGCTATCAGCGATCGGCAGTAAGGCACTGATCTTGGGAGACGATCTTCTTTGCACCAACGAGGCCCGGATCAATCGAGCTATCAAAACATCGGCATGTAATGCACTTCTGCTGAAGGTAAATCAGGTAGGTACTCTCACCGAGGGTTGCCGGGCCTTGCAATTGGCCCGAAGCGCAGGCTGGCAGGTTACAGTCAGCGTCAGAAGCGGCGAAACAGAGGACAACTGGGCGGCGGATCTAGCAGTGGGATGGGCAGGCGACCAGTTCAAGAACGGATCCGTTACACAATCGGAGCGGCTTGCAAAGTACAACCGGCTCTTGGCAATCGAAGCATCGACCAACCTCCCGACGAACGTATGGCCAGGAAATCAAATAGCAGAGCCAGTACGAAGTTAGCGGTAATGGACCCTGAGTAGCTGTCTATCGTAGGATCGCAATTTAATACATACATGCCCTGCCATCGACGTTAGAAAAGGAGATTGTGTTATGGACGGCGGCTGGACAGCTTTGACCTCGCAAAGGCCCATGACAGCATTGAGAGACAGCGTGGAGGCGACCCTATCAAGCAATATGTCACGTCATAGTATCGGGCGGTTGGCCATTTTTATTGTCATCGCGGTGTTTGGCCATGTCGCCATGCTTTTCGCTGAAGACGCTCAGCCCTTGATTAAGGTGAATATTGAAGCGCGAGATGGAAGCTACAGTATCAGGAACATTGATTCGATCGCTCCGGTTTTGCAGGCAGGTATAGCAGTCCATCTGGACGATCGTTGGTTAAGGTCATCGGACTATCCGAGACATTCGGTAAAACTTTCGACCGCACAGGGCCTCTTAGGGGAGGCGCAACAATGGACGGTACTTTTCAGTGGTTTACCCCATCAGCCAGATCTCTCCTATCGTCTGCGGGTTTACCTGACTAAGCCATTCGCTGAGCTTCAAGTATTCGTACAAAATTCGACGCCTACTCCGATCCGAGTCGAAACAATTCGCGCAATCGATGCTTTAGGAGGGTCAACCCTCAATTTAGGCGGCCCGGTTCGGCAAGATCGCTTTCTCTCCGACAGTTTCAGCGAGAACATACCTGACATACAGATTCTAGGGCCTGGAACAACGAACCACGTCTTTCGGGGCGTGGGTAGCCAGCTGGTTTACAATCAACAAACCCACCAAAGCTTTTTTGTCGGCGCTCTCACGTCGGATCGCTTCTTAACGATACTGCGACTGCACATCTGCGCAAACGACAATAATGCAAGGATATCGGAGTACGAGGTTGATTCAACAGGCACCACGGAATTAGTAAACAATTTTGCCAACGTCTCGCCGAGTCAGCAAACGCCGCTGGTGCTGCCGACCAGTCCAGGAAAGGAACTGGCCTCGGAAGAGCTTCTTCTTGGTGTAGGTAAAGACTATCATCGCCAGCTTGAGACATATGGCTCGCTTATCCGGCAACTTCATCATGCGCGCGTTCAAGCTGCCTCGCCGATGGGTTGGTGGAGTTGGACCGCTTATTATTACGGTTTGACAGAAGGCGCAGCATTGACAAATGCACAATGGCTTTCGGAGAACTTAAAGACTTTAGGGTTCGATTTTTTCACATTGACGAAGGATATCAATACGCTCGCGGTG
>JASIJW010000637.1:0-5539 GCA_030050035.1 Acidobacteriaceae bacterium
TCAACCTGGACCTTCGAATCGTAATTCGCGATCTGCTCGCGAAGAAGTTGTGTAATCTCGTCTGCTCTGATCTGCGCCATCTGCGTTCCTTAAGGGGTCAGGTGTCAGTTTTCAGGGATCAGTTCTCCGCAGTCGTGTGCGTGCCCTCGATCCGATTCTGCCGAACCCTCGTCTCCATCTTGAAATCTCGATATCAAATTCACAAATGCGTTTGTAACCGAACAAGTGCGAGGTTTCTGATCCCTGACATCTGAAACCTGATCCCTGCGCCTTCAGCCAGCCAACTGCTCGCGCAGCCGCTCCAGCCGCCCGCGGACGGAGCCGTCGTACTCCGTTGAGCCGATGCGCACCACCGTGCCGCCCAGGATCGACTTGTCCTGCCGGAATGTCGCGTCGATCTTTGCGCCGGCCAACCTGCCTACTTCGGCAAGCAGCACGTCGCGTTCCTCTTTGCCAAGTTCGCGCGCCGTCACAATCTCCGCTGGCTTGATGCCCATCCGCTCCTGCAATAGGCTTCGATAGGCTGTGGCCACCTCGACCACGCTCGCGATGCGGTCGTTCTGGATCAACACTGCGATCAGATTGCGCAGCTCGCGTTGCATCCCGAGCTTCGCGTTGAGCTTGTCCAGTACGGCGACCTTCTGCACCGCGGGAATGGCCGGGTTGACAAAGACCTCGCGTAACTCGCGGCTGCTCTGCCATGTGGCCAGAAAATCCGCCAACTGCCGGTCAATGGCCGTCGTGTCCAGCCTTGCGTCCGTCACCACGTCGAGAAATGCGCTGGCATAACGGAAAACAAATGCCGCCATCTACTTCTTTCCTCCCCTGCCTGCGCTCTCAACCGCCACTTCTTTCTCGAAATGTCCGATGAACTCGTTGATCACTGCGCGATCCGTCTCCGGAGTGAGGGCAAGCTGTTTTTCTGCGTGCTCGATCGCCAGGTCTGCTGCAAATACGCGCAGCGCACGCCGCGCCTGCGTCGCCGCTGCGCCAATCTCCTGCTCCGCGGAGGCGACAATGCGCTCGCTCTCTTCTTTCATTGAGGCTTTAATCCGCTTCTCGTCCTCCGCGCTCTCCTGCTCCACCCGCGAGCGGAATTCTGCGATCTCCTGGTCGAGCCCGGCGAGCTTGGCTTCCACGGCACTCAGCCGCTGCCTCGCCTCTTCGGTGGCCTTGCGCGCCACCTCGAGATCCTGACGCAGCGTCTCCGAGCGTTTACGGAAGATCTTTGGCAGCATTCGCGCCAAAGGAATGGCGATAGCGAAGAAAATGATGGCGAAGTTGATGGCCAGAAAGATCGTGCGCGCTGTTGGCTCGCTCACGTGCATGAAACTAGCCAGTTCGTGCACCACCGGCGCGTTCAGGAAACCTTGTTCCTGCCGCTCTTCTTTATTAGGCGTTTCGGTGGCCGCAGGATTATTAATTAGTCCACCGTGATGATGAACCGTGGTTTCCTGCGCGAAAGCGCGAACAGGAACGGTGGCTGGCGCAATCGTAAGCAATGCGAGAAAGGCCAGACCAACAATACGCCGCAAACGGCGAGCGTGCGATGAAGAATGAATCAACGGGAACCCCCGGCAGCCGCGGGCAATACGGCGCGCACAGCCATGCGGGCCAGTTCGGTAGCAGAAGCCTGGATCGCCTGCCGCGCGGTCTGGGCTTCGGTTTCCACCGCAGCTCTGGCCTGCTCCACCTTCTGTCCTGCCGATTTGCGCGCCGTCTCAAGCGCCGCATCGCGCTCGGCTATCCACTGTTTCAGCCGCTGTTCGCGAACCTTGAACGCTTCGCCGCGCGCCTGCCGCAGTTTTTCGGCATATTCGGCAGCACGCGCTTCGGCATTGGCAATCGCATTCTGCGCCTCTTCCATGGCTCCCAGGGTCAGGGCGCGGCGGCGCGCCAGCACGGCCGTCAGCGGCTTGTGCACCAGGAATTCATAGGCAACCACCAGCACCAGAAACAGAGCAGCCGTGGGGATGGCGCCCACCATCAGCGCACCGACTTGTTGAAGGAGTACTTCCATGTTGAGAGGGGATTCGCTCCGGCTTTCCGATTGCGTTTCGACCGTGGTAGAACACTCTTTTGTATCAAGATAAGGGCGCGACGGTCAACGCGCACAAATCCATTATCCGAGCCCGGCGACCCGCCGCTTGGAGCTGAAAATTAATCTACGAAGAGGGCTTGATTTTGTCCGCAACAAGCCTAAACTTAACTTACCACCTAGACCCGGTCCAGGGTCCAGCGGGCAGCCGGTTTCGGGAAACCTTCCACTCCCAAAGCCGGCGGCCCGCTTCTTAATTTTCGGGGCAATTCGGCGTGCGGGGTTTTACGGCCTTCCCACCGCCGCGGCATCCACGCTTAATAACCCCTGCGCGCGCAACCAGTTCTCGAGCAGCGCAGGCCACTTGTCTAGAGCCGGATCGCCTTTGCCCAGCCCGGTGCCGTGCGGCCCATTGGCAAAGATGTGCATCTCGGACGGAACGCCGGCCTTAACCAAAGCCTCATAAAAATCCAGGCTCTGTTGCACGGGAACTGTCTTGTCAGTGAACGTGTGATAGATGAACGTCGGCGGCGTACTGCTGCTCACGAAAAACTGCGGAGTGTAGGCGGCGCGCAGCGCGTTGCAAGTGTCCATCACGTTGAACAACTTGCAGTAGCTCAGGTGCGAGGTGTCGGTGGTGATGGCGCCGAGCCACGGATAGCCGAGCACCAGGAAATCAGGACGGCTCGAAACCTGCTCCACCGGGTCGGCTGACGTGGAATTGCCCATAACGGGTTGGGTTGCGGCCAGCGCAGCCAGGTGCCCGCCCGCTGAAAAGCCAACCAGCACGATCCGGTTCGGAGCGATGTGATAGTCGGCCGCCCGTGCCCGTACCGTCTGGATTGCCCGCCGCGCATCGAGCAGCGGCACTGGAAGCAGGTAGCCGTTGGATGAGAGGCGGTAAGCGAGCACGAAGGCCCTGAATCCGCGTGCGGTGAACCAGTCGGCAACTTCGCGCCCTTCGAGATCGGCAGCCAGCCGCAAATACGAGCCGCCAGGCAAAATCACCACCGCCGACCCGTTCTCCGTCCCTTGCCGCGGAGAAAAAATCGTCATCGTCGGGATATCCGCGCAGCCGTCGCCTTTGGCCTGCGGCGGTTCGCCGGGCCACAGCTTTACGGTCTGAATGCCCAGAAAGGCATTGTCCGTTCCTGCCGTCGAGCAGGAGGTGGTTTCGGCGACAGCCGTTGATACAAAGAAAAGCGCTGCAGCGAGGAAGAAGGGAAGTCGTTTCATTGATCGTTAGAGTGATTCGGAAGGATTATACGACCGTGAGAATCTGGAAACCGGCGCTACAGCCACAACGCCGTATGTCCCGGGCAGGTTTTCTCGGCCTGCACGCACAATGTCTCGGCCAGCTCCATTCCGTGCCGCGCAAAATAAAACGCCGCGCCGTGCACGCGCTCCTGCATTGCGCCGCCGGGGTAGAGCGCTTGCGAAATTGCATGTGCATGCTTGCCCAGGGAATTTTCTTTCTGCAACTGGAAGTTGGCCGCGAGCGTCCTAAGCCGGTTCATCTGGTAGCGCATCTTGCTCGCCGCGGTCTCGGCTGAGCGCGCCAACCCCTCGTCGTGCGAGTTCATCCACTCGAGCAGTGCCTCAAGCTCCGTGTCCAGCGCCTGGCCGGCGGCTGCGAGCCTGCGCTTGCCCTCGATCGGCATGGCGCGCGCCGCCAGCAGGTTCGCCAGCTCGTTCTCGTCCAGCTCGAAGACGCGTTCCAGCGAAAGCTCATGCTGGCGCAGCAGTTCTCCAATCGCCGGCTCAATCAGCGTGCCGGAAAATCGCGGCGCAGCCGGCGTGGACCGGCCAAGAATGCGTTCGTAAAGCACTGCGGACTGTGCAAAGTAGGCAATCTCCGACGGGCCGCCGACGATCAGCGATGTCGACAGCAGGAAATCCTGAAATACCGGGCGCAGCAGCGCCGCCGGTGAAATCCGCTCCGGCTCCGCGTCGAGAATTCCGAGCAGGTCTGCGGTCGAGTAGCTCTGCCTTCCTGCCTGCCACAACCCCTGCGGCTCTTCGGCGCTCGGCGTGGTCCGCTTCAGGGCCACGCGTGCCCCGGTCTGCTCGTCAATAAGAAACAGCAAGCTCGATTGCGGGGTCACTGCGACCTGGGCATGATAGCCCGCGGCTTCGAGCGCCGCATTGCGCTCGAGCAGCGCCGCGTGCAGCTCGTCGGCACGCTCAATTGCGGCGCGAAGCACCGGCGCGCCGATTTGGTGAAACTCCCGCCCGCTCGCGTCAAGCGTCAGTAACCCCTGCGCGGCAAACACCTTCGCATAAAGTTCAGCGAACGCCTGCGCAAAGGTTCGGCCCGGTTGATAAGCCGATGCAAGGATCTCGGTTGTCTCCGACGGTCCGAGCAACTCACGTGCGCGCTCCACGAGCGGAATAATCGCCTCGTCGAACGCCACGCCGCCCACCGGCTGCGGCACTACCGGCGCGGAGGCGTACACCAGCTTTTCCATCTCCCGCCGGCCGGGCAAAACCACGTTGTTCACTTCGGCAAAATCGTGGTCTTCTGAGGCTAACCAGAAAACTGTCACATGGGGTCTGCCGCACGCAGTGCCCTGGCGCGCTCGGGCAAAAGCCGTTGCCATTTTGAAGGGCGTAAACAGCGGCCCGCCAAAGAGCGCCACCTGCTGGCCGGTAACCACCGTTCCCGCTCCATTTGCCAGCGCCTCCAGCGCCGGCGCTGCGGTTTGCTCCCGATTCTGCGCCGCCAGCAGCTTCACTACCTGCGGCCGATGTGCCGCAATCGCCGTCCCCTTCTGCCAGCCGGTCTCGCGTGCCACCGATGGGTAGAACCGGCGGACGGCTCCTTCACCGGAACAGAAATCAAGATACAGCCGGCTCAGCCCCGGCACCAGCGTTACGGGATAACAGTCTGCGGTGGGCGAATCGTTCACTTGCGGTATTTATTCCTTTTCAGGGAAGCTGGGCGTATGCCGCTGCTGCACCGGGATTTCCTTCGACATTGGTGCTTGCCGAAAACTGACAGTCTCCGAATTTAGCTCCTTCAAGGATGCCATGAAGGCCGCAGGCGATGCAGAAACCCGTCCGAGCCGGATGCAAATTCAACTGGATAGACAACAGGCGCCTGAATCTGCCCCGGTCGGGCACGGTTGACCCGGAACGTATACTCGTGATGAATCGCCCTGCTCAAAATTCTTCGAGACTCGTTTTCGAAAGAGGTTCCCGTTGACCACCCAAAGAAGGAAACTGACGGTGAAGGCCACGCACCCAAAAAGCACTTCGAAGCCTGGCGCTTCCAAAGCCGTTCGCGCACGCAAATCGGCATCCGCGAGCCAAAAGCTCGATAAAAGCTCGAAGACCAAGCGCGGCGGCAATTCCCATAGGCTTGCCAAACCGGGCAAAGGCGCGGCGAAGACTGGGCTCACCGCCGCCGGCCCAGAAAGGGCACAGGTGCTCAGCTCGCGGATTGTGTACCAGGGGCCCCTGTTCCGGGTTGTGCGCGACAGCCTCGTTGAGCCCACCGGG
>JASIJW010000638.1:0-5988 GCA_030050035.1 Acidobacteriaceae bacterium
GCCGGTTTTGACGCTCCCATCGACTTGAGAATGCCGATCTCGCGCGTACGTTCCAGCACCGCCGTGTACATGGACTGGAAGATGACTAAAAAGCCGACAATGACGGCGATGGTGGTAACGGAGTTGAGCGCGATATTGAAGCCGGGGATGCGGTTTGGCGTCATCTGGTCGAGCCAGTCGTTCATGGTGAGAATCTCGTTGTTTTCAAGGCCCTTCACCGCCTTGATTTCTTTGGATACAGTCGCGATGTTCGCCGGATCGTCGGCTTTTACGTAGAAGAGCGAGGCCCTGCCCGGCGAGCCGACCAACTGGCCCATCGTATCGATAGGCACCAGGATGCGGCCGCCCTTGCCCGGCTCGACGACGCCCGACACGTGGAAGCTCTGGCCCATCACCTGGATCGTGTCGCCCACCCCGTGGTGGTGCGCAGCCGCCCACACGGAGTCGATGATGGCGTCATTCGGCCCCTTGAACGGCCCGCCCGCAATAAAGACGAACGGGCGTAGCGCGTTGAAGCTCGGGTAGTCGATGCCGTAGATAACCTCGATGGTGCCGCTGGTCTGGAAGTGCTGGATAGCCGGCGCAGCCACGGCCACGTGCGGCAGCCGGCGCAGGGCGATCACGTCGTTGGCCGGCATGGCGGCGCCGCTCACGCCGTTGAAGTAGCTGGCGTTCGAGGGCAGCACCATCAGGTCGGCGCCTACGCCGTTGGTGCGCATCTTCGAGTCGTTGAGCATGCCGATGAAGATGCCCACGATCGACAGGATCATGATGACTTCAATGGCGACGGCGAGCACGCTGATGATCGACCTGAGCGGCCGGTGCAAAAGATTGGCGAAGACGAGCTTGTTCATGGAATGCCCTCTGGCGCGCGACCGCGCTCTCTTTTCAGCCTAGCAGCAGAGAGCGGGGAACTAGGGACTGAGGGACTTAGCGACTAGAGAAACTTAACCAGAGGGGCGTCTTGCTGTCAGCTGTTAGCAGTTTGCTGTCTGCTACTCAAGCCACCTAGCCCCTAGCCCTCAGCCCTGCTTCCTCAACTGGGACGGGTGTTTCCCGCTAGGGAACCCCTGTCAAAGGTACCCCGAGACGCTCTAAAATCTCTTTGACGAGGCCCGGAAGCGGGTTTATCGTGATTTTGGAATTCCTTTGGCTTTAACGGCGTATTCCTCTGGTTTCCGATGGGAAATTTTGGTGAAGACCTGCGTATGGAGCGGATTGCCCGCGGCATCGCGCTGGATGACATCACGGCGGTCACCAAGATCAGTCAGCGTCATCTTATGGCGTTGGAGCAAGGCCATTTCCGTTTGCTCCCCGGCGGAATTCTGAGCAAGGGCATTGTTCGCGGCTACGCGGGCGCCCTGGGGTTCGATCAGCAGGCCCAGCAGGAATGGATCGAGCGCTTCATGAGAGCGTCCAACGCGGCCGGCGAGCCGGTTGAGGATGGCAGCGGCTGGGCGGCCTTCGCAGAGAACGTCGGCCGGGCGCGCATCCTGCGCCGCGAGGCTGCGCAGGTACGCCTGCGTTGGACGGGTGCTGCGGTGCTGCTCGGCGTGGCCGTGTTCGGCGCCTTCTGTACGATTCGCTATTACGGGTATCGCTCCGGCTGGTGGCCGAGCGTGGTGCCCACCCACGTCATGTCTGCCGCGGTGCACTCTACCTGGAACTGGATTCACGCGCAGGGCTCGCGGCTTGCTTCCATCTTCGGCGGTTAGGCTTTTTCGGTCTTCCCATCTAACTCCGTTTGTTGCCGTTTAACGCACGCCACGCGCCATTCGCTGCCGTCCGTTGCCCCTTTGCTCCGCTACAGTTACCATAGATTCATACGCCGACAGGCTCCGGCCTGTGCGTGCAGTTCTGTTCGATCAAGTGCAAAGAACCGCTTCATCAGCTGGCCCCGCTATCCTGCTATCGCCATGCCGGCAATTTCCCTTGAAGGGGAGGAGTAGAAGTTGAGCGACCGCTTTTTGTTTACCTCTGAATCAGTGACCGAAGGCCATCCGGATAAAATCGCCGACCAGGTTTCTGACGCCATTCTCGATGCCTGCCTGGAGCAGGATCCCTACAGCCGCGTCGCTGCCGAGACCCTGACCGCAACCGGCCTTGTCGTTATTGCGGGCGAAATCACCACCAAGGCGTATGTGGATTTTCAGACGCTGGTCCGCGGCGTTGTGGCCTCGATCGGCTACGACAACGCGCTCTACGGCTTCGACTCGAATACCTGCGCCGTGATTTCGTCGATCAACAAGCAGTCGGGTGACATCGCCCAGGGTGTTGACACCGGCGGCGCCGGCGACCAGGGCATGATGTTCGGCTACGCCTCGAATGACACGCCCGAGCTGATGCCTGCTCCCATTTCGCTGGCCCACAAGCTCACGCGCCAGCTCACGCATGTGCGCAAGAACGGCAAGCTGCCTTACCTGCGTCCCGACGGCAAGAGCCAGGTGACGGTAGAGTACGACGAGAACGGAAAGCCGGCGCGCATTGATGCCGTGGTCATCTCGAGCCAGCACTCCGAGGCTGTTACCAACGACGAGCTGCACGCCGACGTTCTCAAGCAGGTGATCCAGGCTGTGCTGCCGGCCAAGTGGCTCGATGAGCACACCAAGTACCACATCAATCCTACCGGTCGGTTTGTGATCGGCGGACCGATGGGCGACACCGGACTGACCGGACGCAAGATCATCGTGGACACTTACGGCGGCATGGGCCGTCACGGCGGCGGCGCCTTTTCGGGCAAGGATCCGACAAAGGTGGACCGCTCCGCAGCCTACATGGCCCGCCACATTGCCAAGAACATTGTGGCCGCGGGCCTGGCTGACAAGGCAGAGGTCGAGCTGGCCTATGCCATTGGCGTGGCCGAGCCGGTGAGCGTGCTCGTGGAGACGTTTGGCACGGGCAAAATCAGCGAGGCAAAGCTGACCAGCCTTGTGCGCAAGAACTTTGCGCTCACGCCCAAGGGCATTATTGAGAGCCTCAACCTGCGCCGCCCCATTTACCAGCAGACGGCAGCCTACGGGCACTTTGGCCGCACCGAGCCCGAGTTCAGTTGGGAAGCGACCGATAAAGCAGCCAGGCTTGCCGAGCAGGCAGGCGTGGCGCTGGCGGCCAAGTAAGCGCGAATCAAGAACGAATCAATCGCGCCTGACATGAGGGCAGTTGCTCCGGCAACTGCCTTCTTTCTTTCAGCCAGAGCAATGGACTGGGCTGCAGCCCGATACCGTAAAATTCTCTGCGGATATTCGAAACCAAAAATGCGGAGATCCTGATGCGTATCTCTTCGCTCTTTGTACTTCTTTTGGCGATTTGTGCTTTCGCCGCTGCCCAGACCCCCGCGCCTCAAAACGTTCCCTGGTCCTATCAGGGCCACACCGGTCCGCTGGTGTGGTACAAGCTCGATCGTTCTTACTCGGCCTGCAACAAAGGCCACGAGCAGTCGCCGGTGGAGATCCGCGGCGCGCGGCTCAACAGCGCCCTGCAGCCCATCGAGTTCCGCTACATCGGCGGCCCGATAACGCTGACCAACAACGGAACCACAATCGAGGGACGCGTCGATCCAGGCAGCTACATCGTGGCTGACGGCGTGCGCTACAACCTCACCGGCTTCGAGTTCCACCACCCCAGCGAGCACGCCATCGGCAAAAAGCTCTTTGACATGGAACTCGACCTGATGCACCAGAGCGCGGACGGAAAGCATGCCAATATCGCCGTACTGTTCAGCGAGGATCGTGGATTCCCGAATGCGACGCTCGCAACGCTGTGGGAGAATCTGCCCACGCGCGCCGGGCAGAGCGAGAAGATCGCTGACATGGTGAACCCCGGCGGCCTGTTGCCGGGCGACCGCAGCTACTGGACCTACATGGGCTCGGAACTGACGCCGCCCTGCACCGAAGGCGTCCGCTGGTTCGTGCTCGAACAGCCGGTCAGTATCAGCCGCGAGCAGCTCAATGCCTTTGCGAGTCTATTCAGGATGAATACGCGGCCAACGCAGGACCTGCACGGACGCAAGATTGAAGCGAACGAGTAGAAGCAGTGGTCAGCAAACAGGGAATAAGGAACAGAGAACAGGTTCGCTGCCTCTCTGACTTGCTAGCTCAGCGGCGTGAGCCGCAGAACCAGACCATCGCGGCCTGCTTCCACCTGCACGCCGGTTACGTCTTTCACCAAGTAGTGCGCGGCGTCCAGCGATTCGATCGGGTGCGAGAAAGTCGTGGCGACGACCGTGCATCCGGCAGCGCGGCCGGCCTGCGCGCCGGATGCCGAGTCCTCGAATACCACGCACTCTTCGGGTGGGAAGCCGAGCAGTGCTGCGCCCGCGCGGAACGGCTCAGGATGCGGCTTGCCGAGCGTCACGTGGTTGGCTGTGACGAGGCGCTCGGGCACCAGGATGCCGCTGGCTGCAAGACGCGCGCGCGCGAGGCGCTCGGTCGCGCTGGTTACCACGGTCCAGCGGTCGCGCGGCAGCGCGCGCACCAGTTCCGGCACGCCGGGAAGCACAGCCACGCCTTCGTTGTCGGCGATTTCAATGTCTTCGATGATCTTCAGCTCGGCTTCGGAGTCGAGATCGGGACGAAGTTTGGCAAGCGTCTCGATGGCGCGGCGGCCGTGGGCGATGCTGATGGCGTGCTCTGGATCGATGCCGCGCATCCCGGACCACGTGGTCCAGCTCCGTTCAACGGAGCCGATAGACGAGATCAGGATCCCGTCCATGTCGAATAAGACGCCCTGACAATGAATCTGAACCGGGGATGCTGAGACCGAAGAACCCATAAGTAGATTTTAGAGCCGCACGCTGCTAAGGATTCTGCAGCTGATCGATTTGGCCGAACTCCACCTTCGGCGGATTGGCGATTTGAATCGACACGTGGACGGGGTGGTTGCGCCCGCCTGCGACTACCCGGTTATCGCCGACCGCGATGGCGCCATCGGCGATCTTCGCATCGCCGCTCCACTCGTCGAAGTGCGCGAGCGCCGGCGGAATATCGCTGGCGTCTGCACCAGCATCCGCGTTGGTATTCGCCACAGAGCCATGCCTCCAGTCGAAGTGCAGCTTTCCCTTCGCGGATGTTGCCAGATCGGCCGGCGTAAAGCCGGAAGCGTCGATCGTTCCGTTCATGTTGATAGCGCCGCCGGTCCAGCGCATGGCGAGAAGCTGACCTACCGCAGGCGCGCTGAGTCGTTCCAGATGACCTTCGATGGTGTAGGCGGGCTGCTGCTGGTCGCTGCTGACCCAACGCAACGTACCGCTGCCGTGAAAATGGCCGCCGAGAAGAGTTGCGTCAACATCGGTAAGGTCTGCTGTGTTGCCTGTGATTTCGATGCTGGTCGAGCCGTTGGTCAGAGTCACCGGGCCGAGGATTAGCGTGTTGGCCTTGATGGTTCCGTGCATCGCGGGCCACGGCGGAGCTGAAGACGAGCTCAACCGGTCAATGAGTTTCGAGAGCACAGTGCCCGGCTGGCGTGCGCCCAGGAATGCGTTCTGGAGGGTCGCTGCATTGAGCGAGGCGAACTGCGCCTGAAACTGCGGCTCGCAGGACGGCGTGCTTTTCGCCGCGGCCTCTGGCGCGCCGTTTTCGGGGGCCGCGCAGTTTGCCGGCAGCGTAATGCTGGCCGTCCCTTTCACCGGCCCGTAGGTAAAGACGACTGGGTCGAATTCGGTTGCCATGCCGCCAAGGTGCAGCGTGGCCTGCGCGATCTGAACGTGGTTCGCGAGGTAATCTGCGCGCCAGTTCGCGTTGCGCAGCGTAACAGTGCCCACCAGGGTGTCGGTCGCGGGCCTCACGCCGCGGTCGAAATCCGTGCGGGCCAGGTCCGTGCGTGCAGGTTCGGTTGCTGCGGTGCGGCTGGTTGCGGTTATTCGTGCGGTTTGCGTAGTGGATGGCGGCATTGGAGGCGCCGCGGGCGCTTCGAGCGCGGGAGCAGGTTCAACCGGCAGCCATGGTCCTTCCGCCGTCAGGTTTACTGAAAGCGGCTCGCCGGCGAGACCGG
>JASIJW010000639.1:0-5896 GCA_030050035.1 Acidobacteriaceae bacterium
ATCAGCGAGGCCAGATCCTCCCAGAAGAATTCCCGCCGGTCCACAATCTTGCCCGCGCGCATGTGGAACAGGTTCACAGCCAGGCTGCCGTCCTCGTAGTGATACCCAAAGACATCCGCCTCATCGCCGGTCTCCGCCGTAGCGATGCGCTGTTTCTCCTGGAGCTGGCGCACCGTCGAAAGCTGGTCGCGCAGCCGCGCCGCGGCCTCAAACTGCTCAGCTTCCGCAGCCGCCATCATCCGTTTCTCCAGTGTCTTCTCCAACTCCGCATGCCGGCCTTCCAGGAACAACTGCGCATCGCGCACCGCTTCTCGATACGCCTCGGGCGTCGTCAGCCCTTCCACGCACGGACCAAGGCAGCGGTGAATGTAGTACTGCAAACACGCGCGCGGATGATAGCGGCTCAGGTCCACCTTGCAACTTGGCAACAGAAAACTGCGATGGATCAGCTCCACCACGCGGTAAGCAAGATTGCCCGGGAAATACGGCCCGTAATACGCTGAGCCATCCTTGCGCAGCCGCCGCGTCACAAAGACCTTCGGGAACCGGTCCGCCAGCGTGAGCTTTACGTACGGATAAGTCTTGTCATCCCGCAGCAGAATATTGAACCGCGGCTTGCGCTGCTTGATCAGGTTGTTCTCAAGCGCCAGCGCCTCATGCTCATTGGCCACCAGAATGTAATCAAGATCGACCGCCTCGCGCATCAGCGATCCGGTCTTGGCATTGGCCTGCGAAGCCTCCAGCAGATACGACCGCACCCGCGAGCGCAGGTTCTTCGCCTTGCCCACATAGATGACCTCGCCGTCGGCGTTCTTGTACAGATACACGCCCGGCTGTGTCGGCAGGCTGCGGATTTTTTCGTAAAGGTCCATTGCGAGGTCCAGCGCCTGATGCGCCATTTCTTAGAATACCGGCGACCGATTCGATAAACCAGCCAGCCGATCACTCCGCGATCCACCACGCTGTCATCCTGAACGCAGTGAAGGATCTGCGGTTGCTTTTCAACACCCCAATTGAAGCCATTTGCGCTCCGCAGACCACAAACCCATCAACCCCACCTCAGAGACAATCCGCCATAACCCATTCATTCCATAAGCCAGTCTTTTCCCGAAACTCTGCAGTGAATTTCCACCTGAATTGCGAAAATGAGATCCATGAATCCCAGCTCTGAAGGTTCAGCCAGTCCAGCCGCCACAATTCGCCAGCGGAAAGAAGTTGAAAATAAGTCAATTATTTTCAAATACTTGTAAAGCTTGCGCTTTATTTTCATACACTTGCACGAAATGGAACGCTAACCCTTTTATTTCCCACACTTAGTTCTCAAAAAACAAAAATTTGCACGAAACAAACCCAGACGAGGAAATTCAAAGCCTCCCACTGGGGGAGGTGGCAGAAAATCGCGAACAGCCGCGCCCAGCTGTGAGCCCGTTTTAGACTGAAGGCACTCATCATGAAAGACACCATCCAGGTATCGAAGGAGAACTACCTCAAGGCCATCCTCGAGGCCGAGGCCGAAGGCCGCCAGGTGATCCCGGCCGTGCTGGCGCATTGGCTTGAGGTTTCGCCACCCGCCGTTACCATGGCGCTCAAGCGGCTCAAGCGCGACGGCTTCGTCAACGTGGACGGCGACGGCATCGTTCGCCTCACCCCCGCTGGGCGCGAAATGGCCTACCGCACCGCCCTGCGCCATCACCTGGTCGAGCGCATGCTCAGCGAGATCTTCGGCATGGAGTGGCATGAGATTCACGAAGAGGCGGAAAGGCTGGAGCACGCCGTCTCACCAGCCTTTGAAGCCAAGCTCAAGGAGAAGCTCGGCGAAGGCGCCTGCCCGCACGGCAATGCCGTTCTGCCCGAAAATCCAACGGACCGCAAGCGACGCGGCGAGATTCCGCTCTCTGAAGCTGTCGAGGGCCGCCGGTACACCGTCACCAGCCTGCACGAACGCGACCCCAAACTGCTGCTCTTTCTCCACGGCGTCGGAATCGGTCCCGGTCAGAAGCTTGAAGTCACCCGCCAAAATTACGACCAAACAGTCTCGATTCAGCTATCTACGGGAAGCTCGATCCTGGGCCGGCCGGCAGCCGAGGCCGTCTGGCTGCGCCCCGACGGTGCGTCCGGAAAGGGAAAGCCGACCCGTTCTAGACTCGCCCCGGGGCGCGCAAAGTAATGCAGCATAATTTTTCGAATTAACTGTGATTAACAATCTGTGGCATACTGTGGCTGAGGAGGGCTGCCGCCCTGCAACCCAGGCTGATGTCCACCCAGACAGTCTCCCGTTCCGCCGTAGCCGAACCCTCCTTGCCGGAGGTGCATTCGAGCGTCAGCCTGTCACGCTCGCCCGTCTTCTGGCGCCGGCTGCTGGGCTTTCTCGGCCCCGGCTTCCTTATCTCCGTCGGCTACATGGATCCCGGCAACTGGGCCACCGACATCGCCGGCGGCTCACGCTTCGGCTACACGCTGCTGTTCGTCATCATGGCCTCCAACCTGATGGCCATTCTGCTGCAAAGCCTGAGTCTCAAGCTTGGCGTCGCCACCGAGCGCGATCTCGCCCAACTGTGCCACGAAGAATACGGGCCCAAGGTGAGCTTTGTGCTCTGGCTGCTGGCCGAAGTTGCCATCGCCGCCTGCGACCTGGCCGAAGTCATCGGCTCGGCCATCGCGCTGGAACTGCTTTTTCGCATCCCGCTCTTCTGGGGCGTGCTTATCACCGGTACTGACGTGCTGCTCATCCTGCTCCTGCAGCGTTGGGGCTTCCGGTATATTGAAGCGCTGGTCATCACGCTCATCGGCAGCATCATCGCGCTCTTCGGCATCCAGATGTTCCTCTCTCGGCCGGACTACGCCGCCGCACTGCACGATCTCATAATCCCATCGCCCGCCATCCTCACCAACGGCGCCATGCTGTACATCGCCATCGGCATCCTTGGCGCCACGGTGATGCCGCACAACCTTTATCTGCATTCCTCGCTGGTGCAAAGCCGCCGATACCAGCGCACACGCGACGGCAAGCGCGAAGCCGTGCGCCTGGCCAACATCGACTCGGCATTCGCACTCACCATCGCGCTGTTCGTCAACGCCGCAATCCTCATCGTCGCCGCGGCCGTCTTTCACCGCCACGGCCACTATGAGGTCGCAGCCATTCAGGACGCATTCAAGCTGCTCAGCCCGCTCGTCGGCGCCGCCAGCGCAAGCACGCTCTTTGCCGTGGCCCTGCTCGCTTCAGGCCAGAACTCCTCCATCACCGGAACGCTCGCCGGCCAGGTGGTGATGGAAGGCTTCATTCACATCCGCCTGTCGCCCTGGCTGCGGCGTCTGCTCACGCGTTCGCTTGCCATCATTCCCACCATCATCGTCGTGGCCATCTCCGGCGAGCGCGGCACTGAAAAGCTGCTCATCTTCAGCCAGGTAATTCTTTCCTTCCAACTCAGCTTCGCAGTCGTTCCGCTGGTTCTGTTCACCGGCGACCGCAAGCGCATGGGCGAACTCGTCAATCCGCAATGGCTCCAGGCGCTCGCGTGGACCACCGCCGTACTCATCGCCGGCCTGAACGCATGGCTGCTCATCCAGATGGCCATCATGGGTCACTGACGATCAACGTCACACGGGCGCGCCGGCCGAATGATTTTTTCCTGCCCGCCGAGTTAGCCATCGGGGGTTGCCAGCGTGGTTCCCCCATTCCGTTTTGCCCGAAATCCCCCTCACCAGCCCGCGATAATGAAAGTTGCTCTGGGACGATCGCTCGCCCCGTCTGCCTATGCGCGCAAGGTACGCTTGAGGGGCCGGCAGAGCGAACGCCACTGCCCTCATGAAGCCGATTCGCATTGTTCTCTCGCCCACGCGCAGCCGCCCCGTGAACGTCTTTCTGGGGCTGACTCTGCTCATGGCCGCAGTGCTGCTGTTTCTGGCGCTGGTCAGCTACCACGCCACCGATCCCTCGCTGAACACCGCCACCGATCCCACAACAACGCGCATTGCTCAGAACTGGACCGGCCTCTTCGGCGCCTACCTCAGCGACCTCCTGCTGCAGGCCCTCGGCATCACCGCCTTTTTTCTGCCGCTGTGGATGGGCGAAATCGGCTGGACATGGATGCGCTCGCGCCCCGGTGGCCCCGCGCTGCTGCGCTGGTTCGGCATGGTGCTCACAGTGCTGTTTCTACCCACCGTGCTGGGCCTCACGCCGTGGCACTGGCACTGGATGCACATGGTTGCCGTCGAGGGCGTCGTGGGCCAGCTCATGGCCGGCCTTCTTGTGAGATACCTCAACGTGCAGGGCTCGTGGGTAGTCGCCGGCGGCCTTGCCGCGGCCGGCATGTACTTTGCCCTCGCCATCAGCTTCCACGTGCTCCGCGAAAAGATCGAAGACCGCTGGCTATGGATGGTCTCGCTTTACGAGCGCTGGCGCAACTGGCGTGAAGAACGCGCCGAACGCCGCGCCGAGGCCGAGCAGCTCGAGTCCGAGCAGATTGAAGCCGAACATGCCGCGCCAGACTCGCGGCCTGACCTTCCGTTTATCCCCGCCGCGCAAACCGGCCAGACCACCCCGCAGCGCGGCTTCTTTGCCCGCCTCTTCGGCCGTCGCGCACACCCACGCGAGGCAAACCCCGTCGACGAGATTCCGGCGTTTCAACGCGCGCCCGTCCCCGCAGTCGAGGAACAAATTCCAGTCGTGCCCTTGCGCCGTGCGAGCATCTGGGAGCGCGCACAAAACCAGCAGGCACAACCCGCGCAGCCTTCCGTTTCCAAACCAGTCGCGCCCCACAACGTCACCACCCAGTCCGTAACGCCCATGCGCGCGCCAGCGGCGGAAGCAGCACACCTGCCCATCGCTCCAGTTCCCAATCCCTGGTCCGAGTATGGGGTCGCACCCGCGCGGCCCGAGCCAGCCACCGCGCCGAAATCAGCCGCCTCCTCGGCCGGGATCGCCATCCACGAGCGCGCCGACGCCGAAATCCGCACCGCCACCGTTGCGCCCAAAAACCTCAGCGGCTTCAAGCTGCCGCCCAGCACGTTGCTCAACGCCGGCGACGGCCCTCAGACCGTGCGCGAAGAAGCCCTCCGCGAAGAAGCCAAAGTCCTCGTCGAAAAGTGTGCCGAGTTCGACGTGCGCGGCCAGGTCGTGCAAATCAACCCCGGCCCCATGGTCACCACCTACGAGTTCAAGCCCGAGGCCGGCGTAAAGTACTCGCGCGTCACCGGCCTCGCCGACGACCTGTGCCTCGCCATGCGCGCCGAAAGCATTTTGATCGAAAGAATGGCCGGTAAAAGCACCGTCGGCATTCAGGTGCCCAACCACGAGCGCGAAACCATCCACCTGCGCGACGTCATCGAGAGCGAGACCTTCGCCAGGGCCAAGTCGCGGCTCACCCTCGCCATGGGCAAGGACATCAACGGCCGCATCGTCACCGCCGACCTCTCCACCATGCCCCACGTGCTCATCGCCGGCTCAACAGGCTCCGGCAAATCCGTGGCCATCAACGCCATGATCATGAGCCTGCTCTACCGCACCACGCCCAGCCAGGTCCGCCTCATCCTCGTCGACCCCAAACGCGTCGAGCTGGGCATGTACGAAGGCATTCCGCATCTTTTTACTCCCATAATCACGGAGCCAAAAGCAGCCGCCAACGCCCTGCGCAATGCAGTTCGCGAGATGGAGCGCCGCCTCAAGCTGTTGGCAAGCAGGTCGGTTAGGAATATCGACCAGTACAACAAGCTGTTTGAGGGCACCATGCCCTCGCTCTTTGAAGAAGGCGAAAGAGAAGAGCCGCTGCCCTACATCGTCATCATCATCGATGAGCTGGCCTACCTCATGATGCTCGATCGCGCCAACGTCGAGGAATCCATCACGCGCCTCGCCCAGATGGCGCGCGCCGTCGGCATTCACCTTGTGCTCGCCACG
>JASIJW010000640.1:0-2810 GCA_030050035.1 Acidobacteriaceae bacterium
CGGAGCATTGTTGGCAGGAGACTGTGTTCTTCCAGTGGCGCCGGATGCCGCCAGGCAGAACGCCCATAGAGTTGTTGCGCAGGCTCGAAATCTCATGACCGACAATTCGCTCTCAGGCTATCATGCGCTGAGCATCCGCCAGCCCCTGGCTCACTGGGTCACTTCGCCTCTTCGCGCACCTCCAGCCGATCCTCTGGCTTTACATAGCCTTTCCGCCGGAACCAGTCTTCCATGGCTGCGTGAAGCCGATCGAGCGGAACCCGCAGGCCGGCCTCGAGCAGGCCGTCGGCCACGGGCAGCGTGTCGTCGAAGATGGCGTCGTTGGTAAAGTTGCGCATGGCAAACGAGTCGATCCACTTGAGCGGACAGGCATGCTTTACCCCTTCGGCATCGACCCGGTCCACGGTAATTCGCCGAACGAACATGGGTTCAATTTAGCGCATGAACCGGCGTGTACGGATGGTGATGTGAAGAGTACGGGCTTCATGGGTTGCCGTGAGACTTAATTCCTGCCGCCGGATGAGTTCGAAGCATCCCTCCGGGGGCTGAAGCCCAAACTGTTATATTGGGCCTTTTCGGCACGACTGAAGTCGTGCCCTGACACGAAGCCCCTCTTTACAAGAAGTTTTCCTCTAGCTTGCATAGCAAGTACCTTCAAAACCTCGATACTCACCCGAAGGCGAGAATGGCCTAGGGACGCGTCTGGGAAATTGGCTGCACGCCGGCTGCTTCCACGCCGAACCGCTTGAAGCCGAAGTCGTGCTGCACGTAACGCTCGCGCAGGTTTTTGAGAAGTAAAACCCGCGCCTGCATGTCTGCTTCAGAAGCAACCGGAAGCCAGAGACCGGCGTTCATCCGCGTCTGGTCGAAGCGGAAGTTCGATCCTTTCTCGACGCTCGCCAGCAGGCCCCCGGCGATGTGGAAATTGTCGTCGACCATTACCTCCAGGTGCGCTACCTGCAGGTCGGCTTCGTCGATCCACACCGTTCCGCGGAGCTTTTTCGAGGCGTCTTCCATCATGCCGTGGGTCTTCACGTCCCTGCGGCCCACAAAATCGAAGACAATTGTCGGCCGGCCTCTGAACATCTCCCGTCGCGGGTTGTGCAGCTCCATCAGCTCGAGCACGCGGTCTATGGTGATATTTGGCCCTTCGAGCCGCTGATCCGGCGGTGTCTTCTCGGCCTTTGCCACTAACCCGGCGATGCGCTGGTCTTCCTTCTGCCGGTCGGAGTGGCTCAACGGTTGCCCGTTGCGCTCGACCAGCCGCCCGATCATGTGCCCGTTCACGAAGAACTCCTCGCGCTTCTCGGTCGCTGTCTTCTTCACCTGCCCATTCGAGTCGATTTGCTGATTTGTCTGCACGCTATCGTACGTGTAGTTTTCGCGCATAGCCTCGACCTGCTTCTGGTGTTCCACGACCCGGTGCAGCAACTGCTGCAAGTCGAGGTGCGAGGCGCCGGCTGCGGGCGCAGAGCTGGACCGGTTCGCTGTTTGAGCCGCTGCAACGGACAGAAGGCTGAATATCAGGAAGACGCCGGCGAAAGGCTGGCCGAAGTGGAACTTCATACGCACTCATCTGGATTAGATGCGATGGATGCCGGGGCACCAACAATACGGCGAAAGCCAGCCGAAATCTGTCAGGGGAAACCTGACAGATTTGCTTGCGCCGGCGGCTAAGTGCAGTTAGCGTAGAGGGAACGCGGCCGGGCTTTAGATTTTGCGGGCGCGGCGATTGCACTTAAAAGGGGACCTACTCTATGTTCCGGCTTCTGCTGCATTGGTTTCTGAGCGCGCTGGCGCTGCTCATTGTTGCGGAGATCGTTCCTGGCTTCCATGTTGCCGGTCTCTGGCCGGCGCTCGTCGCTGCGCTGGTTATCGGCTTTCTGAACGCGACGCTTGGACTGTTCCTCAAGATCGTCACGTTTCCGCTGAGCATCCTCACGCTGGGGCTATTTCTGCTGGTCATCAACGGGCTGATGATCTATTTCGCATCCAGAGTTGTGCGCGGCTTCCATGTATCCGGATTCATCCCCGCTTTCTGGGGCGCCGTTGCGCTTGCGCTGCTCGGCATTGTGATCCGCGCTCTGACGCGCGAAGTGTAATGGCCGATCTTGATGGTCGATCGCAGTGGTTGATCGCCTTGCTCTGGCGCTCCGTCTAGCGCTCGGCTGGAACAGCCGCGGGCGCAATGGTTGAAACCGCGGCCGGCGTTGCTGGCTTCTTCGCTTTCAGCTTGCCGGGGTGAGTCTTGCTGTGCGCCGATGGCTTGGCAATCAGCGGCGTCGCAGTTACAGGAGCTGCAGTCACAGGAGCTGAAATCAGGGGGCCCTTGATCGAGTCGGGCGTGCGAATGGCTCCGGTACTCGAAAATCCGCCGGTCTTCTGGGGCGCCGGCATGGTTACCACCTTTGAAGCCGAGTGCGGGAGGTGCAGGTACACGCCCCATCCGCCGCCGGCGACCACAAACACAATCGCCGCCGCCGCAGCCGTGCGTGCCCAGCCGCTGCCCAGCCACGCGGCCTGTGGACGCATCGCCGTGGGCCACGCCAGTATCCGCGCGCCGCGCGGCGCAGCACGCAGGGCCACGTGCACGCGATCCTCAAGACCTTCGGGAACCGGAACGGAGGCGACCAGCCGCAGCGTGTCATCTAACTGGCGCAACTCGGGCAGTTCACGCAACTCATGCGCGCTGCCGGCACCGTTCGCGGCGTCCTGGTCATGCGCCCCAGCGCCGTTCCTGTTTTCCCATGTGGGGTTCATCGCAGACTCCTTTTGTGATCCAGCATCTCGGCCATCAGGTTGCGCGCGCG
>JASIJW010000641.1:0-4690 GCA_030050035.1 Acidobacteriaceae bacterium
CATTGCACTGCGAGGTGTTCACCATGTCGTGCTGGATCTCGATCTCGTTGCCGTAATTGTTCAGATAGATAAAGAAGCCCACCTCTTCCTCGGTGTCGGAGTTGTGGGGCGTGGTCTCATTGAAGGACCCGACGATGTTCGTGAAGCTGCTCACCGCCTCGCCGTTATAGTTCTGGTCGGTGTTGGGGTACGACATCTGGTGCGTGCTGGTCCCGAAGTCGGCCGACACGGACCAGCTCTCGGGGCTGTTCGAGGTCAGCGTCTGAGATACAGGGGAGACTCCATACCCACCCGTCACGTCATTTTCGACGTAGGTGTTATAACCGTTGCTCTCGGTGATATACGAGCTCGCGGCGTACGCCCCGCTTGATGGACAGGAACCTGTGTCGCTAGATGTTACGCATTGGCTCAGAGCTAGCGAACCAGATGCAAGAATCAACAGGGTCGCTAGCATGCTGAGAGAGAAAATAGATTTGTTTCTCACAAAACCCTCCGTGTCCTTAAATTTGAGATTTGCTTACACACATGTGATCTGCGTTCTTTGATTTGAACGTTCTCTCGTGTCGCTCCCTCGAAACACCTAGGGAACAAGATCATTTCGCAGAAAAACGTGAGGGGTGAAGTGATACATCGCATGCAGGTGGGGGAGTGATACATCACAAACAGGCAAATTGTGATATATCACATTTACAGCGTGAATAACGCTATGTCACTTCCGGTAGATTGTCAAGGGGAAAAGTGATAAATTTTTCGGCGGTCTTCAGACTAAATCGTAAGCCTAATAGATAAAACGATTTATAGAAAGTCAAGACGTTGTTTTACCCATTTGGAACGTCAGGATGTTGATCGGTTAAGGGCTTCTGACAAGTTACATTCGTTTTTGATATATCATCATCGCTCACTCGGGAGCGCGCCTCTCCCCTTTATTGGGAAAGGGCTTTGAACTGCGCCGCGAGCGAGGCAACGGCCTGTGCATCGCCTCCGAACTGGACCTGAGCCTTTAGAACTTCGCTTCAAAGGCGCGAAAGCGCCGCTCCAGCTCCCATTGCGCGGCGGCCCTCTCGCTGCCATCGAGGAATGTCTTGCAAAGGGGAGTGGGATTGTCGCCCCCCAGAATCTGGCCGCGGCAAGCGGCCACAGGCACGCTGAAGAAATCCTCCTCTGCCCAGAGGCTGTCGCCGGGCAGGAAGCTGTGCTCCATGCCGGTACGTGCGAGCTGTTTGAGGTCCTCGTAGCTTAGGTGATAATCGAGCGTGGCGCGTTGGTATTCGTGAGTAATATCGATGCGGCTCACGCCTTCATCGTCGGTCGAAAGCGCCACGGGCACATGCGCGGCGCGATAGATGGGAAACGGATGACGATCGCCGGAGACGCCGAGGATGCCTTCATTCGAAGTGAGATTGATCTCGACCATGACGTGGCCTTCGGCCATTTCGCGCAACAGAGCTTCGGCGTTGTCTTCGTCCATCACGTCGACGCCGTGACCGATGCGCTCCGCATGGGCTATCTTAACGGCCTGGCGAATGTGGAAACGCAGACCTTCCGGCGGCACCAGCCCCATGGTCAGCTCGCCGGCATGCAGCGTGATGTGGACGCGCGGATAGATGGAGTGAAGATAGCCCACAATCTTCATGTGCAGGGTGTAATCGCGCATGGAGATAAGTCCGTCTTCGGGCTGAACGAAATTGATGCCGACGAATCCAGGATCGTGCTCTTCGATGCTTTTTTCGACGGTTTCGAAGCCGAGCAGCGTTTGTGCGAAAACCTGCTCCGGTGGGTGACCGCGCAGCACCTGGTAGATGTAGCGAATCTCGACCTGGCATGCAGGCGTTGCCTGCGCCGTGCCGCAGTGCTCCAGGCGGCGGCGCTCGGCCTCGGCGGTGCGCACATACTGGCGGTCGGCAGCGACTTCGTCGCGCAGGCCGCGGTCGAGCAGTTGCTGGCGGAAATGCGCGAAGGCCTGGCGGTCGCCCCGTTCGAGATCATCGTTCCAGCCGAGGGCGTTGGCGATCTGTGCGGCATGCGAAGAAGGCGACGACAGCATGAGTTCCAGATACTGCTGGTTCTGCCCGGCGGCTCGTGAAGCCACCTCGTCCACCCACTCGCCGGTGTGATTTTTCAAGCCGTCGATGCGGTCGAAGGTGGCGAAAAACTGGTCATGTCCGCTCCACTCCGCATAAGGCACAAAGCTGCGCATGGAAAATGCGTCGATCAGCTTGTCGTAAAGGGACTGATCGGCGGCGGTGATATCTCCGGTCAGATTTTTGGCGGGAATCAGGTTGCCGGCGCAGGGCGGCTGCGCGAACTTCACCAGCACAGTATCGACGCAGAGGCCGTCGGCTGCGGCATCACGGATGAAGGTTTCGGCGTAGACGGCACCTGAGAGGTGGACATGGAGGTCGGCTCCCTTGGGAAAATCGGTAAGAAAGGCACGGACTGCGGGAGGGCCTTCGCGCAATGCGTCCTCATAGGCGTGGGCGGCGCGTGCCTCGTCGAGCTGGGTTGCGGCAGCGGCCTGGGCCTTCAGGCAGCGCGTGGAGACGCAAATAGCTAACACGGCGGCAAGGAGCCAGAGGGCAACGACACGAGGTCTCGTCATGGTTGCCATCCAGTGTAGTACGGCGAAGAAATGGCGCGTGGGAGTCGAGATGCCCGCGACCCCCGGTTGAAAACCCGCGCTGTGATCGCTGGATCGGCCCTGCATTACGGATGCAGTTTGGCTGGCTCAACAGGGAGTTGGTATACTGCTTTCCAGTGGTTGCAGCGCACTGTTCGTGGTCTTCTCTCGCCGGCTCTATCCGGAATCCGCACAGGAATTGCAACGCAAAGTTTGCACTGAGGCCAGGTAGCTCAGTGGTAGAGCGCGGCCCTGAAAAGGCCGGCGTCGGCGGTTCAATCCCGTCCCTGGCCACCACACTTTAATCTCACCCCGCCGCCTCCCATCCCAACTTCGATGTAACTTACTCATTTTTATAGTTACTTCTGCATTACCCCGTCTCGCCCCGTCTTTTTGACAGCGCATATGACCTGGGGGCAACCTTTTGTAGGGCTTGTCCATGGCAACAAACTTCGACTGGCTATCTTTGCGAGGGGTTTTGCTGCCCGCGTGCGGTCATGGCTTTCGGGCTACCGCGCGAACGATTCTGGCTCAGGAACTTCATATACGCGAAGATCTGATAGAACACGAACTTGGGCACCAGGTGATCGATCCGAACGGCCGCGCCTACAACCGCGCGACTTTCCTCCCTGAGCGCCGACTGATGATGCAAGCCTGGGCTGGTTATCTAGACAAGCTGAAATCGCAAAGGAAATAACGAGCATAAAATCTAAACCGCTCACCGATATCAAGGCGATCATGGTTCTCGGCTATATGTGAAGTATCGTGGACCGCTGGATTTGATTTTTCCAGCGGGAGCCGACAGTGGACACTACTCGTCATATATATGTAAATGGTCAGAGGGCCGCTCCTCAGTCGCCATTTTCAGGCCAGAATCGTCATAGGCTTGCTCTAATTTAACGAAGAACCGGCCATCCCTGCTTATGATTGGCGTTCGCAAGCGCTGCCATAACTTCCGCTTTATGAGTGCGATACCAACAGCAAGCGTGAGAATCAAGAGACAAACATCCGCAAATCTGATACCTCACAGGGTTCTCATTTCAGAGAAAAATATGACCGCCGCCGCCGTCGACTGCGTGCCTCCAAATTCCCGTCCAGTATGGCTACCGTCCTGACTCAAGATTTCATACCTTCTTCTTTATGCAGGGGATATCGACAATCCCGGAGGAGCACAAGTCGTCTCAGAACCCAACGGCAGTAACGCCGCACGGCGCTGATGCTCGGCCCTACTGAGTTCGCGGACTCACGATGGCCGCAGTGTGCGCATCCTCAGCCTGATCGACGAGTACGCTCGCGAATCCCTGCTGGTGCGTGCGGAACGGCGCTGGTCTTCGTCCAGGGTGATCTCAGCGCTGGCTGACTGTCATGGTCATGAAGGATGTTCCTGAACATCTTCGCTCGGACAACGGGCCAGAGTTCGTAGCCAGGGACCTGCGCAAGTGGCTAGCAAAGACAGGAGTAAAGGCGTTGTATATCGAACCCGGATCTCCGTGGGAGAACGGCTACTGCGAGAGCTTCAATTCGAAACTCAGAGATGGGTTCCTCAATGGTGAGATCTTCGCGGTGATGGAGTTTCGTGTGCTGGCTGAGCGTTGGCGCGTTCACTACAACACCATCAGACCGCACTCCTCGCTGGGCTATAGGCCGCCGGTGCCGAGGCCTGGCTGGCAAAGAGCCTGGGGCATGGAGAAGTGGAAACCGCTACGCGCTTCCCACTTCTCCACACCCCCGACGGCGGCTATCTGAACTCAGAGAAAGCTGCACTACACTAACAAGCTCGCTGATGCAAAAGTTCGGGCACTCCAGACCGGCAGCAATCGATGCCGGCATCCGTTTTCCGGAACTAATTTTTATCTTAAACTTTAACGTTACAGTAATGGTTGACAAAAACCCCTCCTTTCCTATAATGGACGAGTATTTTGTGCGCTTCGTTTCGCTCCGGCTCAGGATGGCGGCGAACTGCCTGCGCAATTCCGGGCTGGCCTTCGCGAGCGGTCCGCTGTCAGGCGGACTTGCGCTGCCCGGGTTCTTGTCGTTGGTGTGAAATAGCGTCTGCATTAGAATGTGCAGCGG
>JASIJW010000642.1:0-2593 GCA_030050035.1 Acidobacteriaceae bacterium
ATTCTGATGCATTGGGATTCTTCTATGAAGCGCGTGGTGCTTTACCTGGGCTTCGTCCTCGTCCTTGTTATCCTGTTCGCGGGAACCTACTACTTCCGGGCCACCAGGCGGAGCGACGCATCTGCGGCGACTTCCCGAGGAGCATTTCGCACCGAATGGAGTCCCGCGGCCGCCGCATCGTATCTCGATTACCGGGAGGCATGGTGGCAAGGCTGGAGCGGCGCGCAGCGGGACCATGGAACCGTCTGCATCTCCTGTCACACGGTGCTGCCGTATGCCCTCGTACGGCCTGCGCTGAGCGCGCAACTCGGCAATAACGGGCTCACTCCCGCCGAGCACAGAGTGCTCGACAGCATCGAGACGCGCGTCACGCAATGGCCGCAGACCACCTCCTATTACACCGACCCCGCACATGCTGCCCCCTCTCGCGCGACGGAATCGGTGCTGAATGCGTTAATTCTTTCGTCCTACGATCACAGAAGCGGCCAATTCCCTCCGGTCACGCGCCGTGCATTTGATGAAGCATGGGCGCTCCAGACGATGAAGGGTGAGGACGCGGGCGGCTGGCCATGGCAGGACTTTCACGAAGCTCCCTGGGAATCTCCGGAATCCGCCTACTGGGGTGCAGCTCTGATGGCTATTGCTGTGGACGACACTCCGGAGCAATACAAGGATGATCCGGAGGTGCACGAACATCTGACGGAGCTTCAGGAGTATCTGCGCAAGACCTACTCCGGTCAGCCAACAATCAACCAGTTGTACGTAATTTGGGCGGCTGCCGAGATGTCAGGCCTCATTAACAACGGCCAGCGAAGCCTGTTCATTGCGAGGATCGAGACCCTGCAGCGGCTGGATGGCGGCTGGTCGCTGGTCTCGCTGGATAATCGCGTGGCACTAAAACCTGAGACGTTGGATATCTTCAGGCGTTTCGACAGACAGGACGGGAGCGACGGTTGCGGGACCGGTCTAGCCATACTGGGATTGGAAAAAGCTGGAGTCAGCTTTCAAGATCGGGCGGTTCAGCGCGGGCTCAAGTGGCTCCGGCAGCATCAATATCAGGACGGCAGCTGGTGGGCCCCTTCGCTGAATGGCTTTCGCCAGCCGGACAGCGAACTAGGCCGCTTCATGAGCGATGCTGCAACCGGGTATGCCGTACTCGCGATGGAGCAGGCTCGAGCAGAACAAGCCACAGCAGGTCAGGCCGGTGCGCCCGCAGCCCGACCGACGGGCACACAGATCGGAGCAATCAACGGCTGGCCGGCAATCTCCGGCAGATAATTCAGCCGCGGATCACTACATCCACAGCGTCCTTTGTTATAGCAACTAAATCACGGATATCTCTCTCACCGATAATGAGGGGGGGCGCAAAGAGCACCTGATCGCCAGGGGCCGGATGATCCCCGGCGGCGGATCGGGTGCGCGTTACCACTCCTCGATTCCGCAATTCCCTTCTCAGGCGATTGCCAAAATCCTTCTCAACCGCAAAGTTTTTCCTGCTGCTGCGGTCTTCCACGAACTCCAGAGCCGCAAGGAGTCCCTTGCCGCCGCGGATGTCTCCAATATTCGGATGATCCCCGAATGTATCCTGCAAAACCTGGAAGAGCACATCCCCCGCCTTTCTGGAATTCTCCACCAGATTTTCCTTCTCAATAATCTCAATGTTTCGAAGAGCTGCTGCGCAGCATGCGGGATGGCCGGAGTTCGTGAACCCATGCATCCAGCGGTTCTCAGGTTCCACCGAATCCAGAACATCCTGAATGGCCCGAGTAACCATAATTCCGCCCAGCGGCAGATATCCCGAAGTTACCCCTTTGGCGAAGGCGAGGATATCGGGAATCACGTTCCAGTGTTCGACCCCGAACCAGCGTCCTGTCCGTCCAAAGCCGGTGATGATCTCGTCCGCAATCAGCAATACGTTATAGCGGTTGCAAACGTCGCGAACCTTGGGCCAGTAATCGTCGGTGGGATAGATAACACCTCCCGCACCTTGGATCGGTTCACCAATGAATGCAGCCACCGTCTCGGGCCCCTCCCGCAAAATCGCCTTTTCCAGTTCACTGGCTGCCGCGGCGCCCGGCGACTCTTTGGGATTTGCGCCCTGAAAGCGATAGGGGTAACAAGTCGGAATGTGAACAAATCCCGGCACGCGCGGCTCAAACATCTTCCAATAGGCGGAGATGCCCGTGGCGCTCATCGTCTGGAGCGTCACGCCATGGTATCCGTGAATTCTTGAGATAATCTTTACTTTTTCCGGCTTACCCAACGCTTTCCAGTAATAGCGCGCCGTTTTGAACGCTGATTCGTTCGCCTCGGCGCCGCCCGAAGTGAAGAACACTGCAGCCATTGCAGGCGCCAATCCTATTAGACGTTCGGCCAGCACGATCGAGGGAATGGTCGCCGACCCTGCATATCCTGAAAAATAGGCGATGGTTTTCATCTGTTCTGCAACGGCATCGGCCATCTCGGCACGCCCATGTCCGATGTTCACGTTCCACAGACCGGAGAGACCGTCGATGTACTCCCGGTCTTCTATATCCCGGATCCGGATGCCATCTCCGCTGGCGCAGATCAGTGTGTCCTGCTCATCGATCGG
>JASIJW010000643.1:0-3726 GCA_030050035.1 Acidobacteriaceae bacterium
TAAAAATGTTTGGATTTGATGTGACTATATATTCATAAGTACGTCATTCCCCTCAATAAATGAGGCCGCATGAGGTATTATTCGTTTCTATTTTGGGCACATAGTGGAAAAGTGCGACTTAGACGATACAAATTGCCACAAAGAGAATCAGGAAGGACTTCGCAGTACGGCCAATAGCTTGCCGTTTTCGAATTTCATGGATTGCGTGGCAAGACAACTTTCCAAGTCAGCAATCTCAGCGCCTGGCATTTTGTCGCGGCGTTCAACTTGGGCCAAGTGGTATAAGGCTCGCGCATCATTTGGCTTGAGCGTAAGCGCCTTTCCAAGCTCAGTTCGGGCTTCCGTAAGTTCCTCTGCCTGGAAATACGTGGGGGCAAGATCGATGTAACCATCCTTGTAGGTGGTCGTAGTCTGATTCAAGCCACGGGCTTTCGAGTCGGATGTCGAGATAGAATGGAATTTCTATGTGACAAAAGTAACAGACATGTAAGCCCCTCGCGTGATATTTACAGGTAACGGAGGCTGAGGAAGGCCAACGCTATGAGAATGGCGAGTAGGGTTTGTGCACTTTTGACCATCACAGTATTTCTTCTTATAATTACACGCATCCCGGCCATTGGGTATTCTCCAACCCGTTCTTGTGCGGGGAAATAGTTTTCATGTGTGGCGCGGTTACATTTGCGCTGTTGGACAGAAGCAAGGGCTGAGCTATACATCCTCTCGGTGGTTGGCTTGGGGTCAGTATTCCAATTGTGCGGGGTGCTAAAGAATTCCTCGAGAACAAAAGCTATCGGCAGACCCTTCTTTAAATCCTGAGACTTTGAACTAAGAACTGCTTAGGGGGTCGGGATCTCCCAGTATTTTCCAATCACCGCGGGACAAATATTGACCAGCCTACTGGCGATTCCCGCATTTCTTCCTGCGACGATATGCGCCGGCTACGTAGCCGCGTGGTTCACTAATCTCCACAACTTCCGACGACGATCACTGGTGGAGCGGCTTTTCTGGAGTGTGCCGTTATCCGTGAGTCTCTCGACTATAGCCGCAGTCCTGGTCCCATGGTTTCTCTCTCTGGCAGCGGTCGTACTGCTTTTTCTGGCCACCGGAATTCTCTGGCTGGCCGTGGTTTGCACAGAATGGCGCCAGATTCGTGCCACGGGCAGGAATTGGACCATTGGCTGGCGGCCATTGGGTGGCAAAGTACTCTTGCTGGCGCTCATTTGGATCGCAGTGGCCATCATCTCGCTGGTCGACTTCCAGCGCGGCCACCAGCTTTTCATGAGCATCGCCACATATGATCATGCATCGCGGGTCAGTTGGACTGAAAGTATTCTCCGCACCGGAGTGCCGCCCGTCAATCCGCTTTATTGGTACAAACATGCAGCCGCCCTGCGCTACTACTATTTCTGGAATGTAGTCTGCGCCGCGGTCGCGCAAATGGCCTGTCTACCCACGCGCGCAGTCTTCATCGCGAGTTGCGTATGGGCAGGATTTGCACTGGCTGCCTTGATTGGCCTCTATCTAAAATACTTCCTTGCAGCCGGCGTTCGCCTGCGGCGGCAGCTACTGCTCTGCATTTCGCTGCTCATGGTCACAGGACTTGATATCTGCGTAAACCTCTGGAATGTCGTTTATCTGGGCCGCGAGCTGCCCAACGATCTCGAGTGGTGGTCGGCGAGCCAAGTTACCAGTTGGCTCGATTCCCTTCTTTGGGTGCCGCATCATGTTGTCAGCCTCGTGTGCTGCATGTTTGCCTTTTTGCTTGCATGGATGGATGGAAAGAACGGCGAGCGCAAGCCCGTGGTTACTGTGATTTTGATCGCGGCTGCGTTGGCAAGTGCCTTTGGCCTCTCTGTTTATGTTGCATTTGGCTTTTTCTTGATCATGTTAGTTTGGGCGTCCTGGCAGATCGCCATTGAACGCAAGATCCGTTCCGTCTTGCTTCTTGCGGCGGGCGGCGCGGGTGCTGCAGTGCTGCTTATCCCATATCTGCATCAATTGACTCATGGCTCATCCACTGGATTGCAGGGTGGTAGTGTTTTCGCGTTTGCCGTTCGCGAGATGCTTCCTCCCGATGGCCTGCTCACAACCCATCTCTTCAAAACCCTCGCAACGATTCACCCCACTACAGCCAGAAACATCGCGAACCTGGTTCTACTGGCTCCTGGATACGCGATCGAGCTTGGTTTCTATCTTGCCGTCCTGCTCATTTACCTCGTCCCTGCCTGGCGCGGCCACGCGCCACTCACCGCCGCCCAGCGGTCACTGCTGGTCATCGCTACGGTCACGCTTGTCCTTGTTTCTTTCATGCGGTCCTCCGTGCTCACTTCAAACGACTTCGGATGGCGAGCAGCTTTGCTGATGCAATTTCCGCTGCTCCTTTTCGGATCGGAAGTGATTGCCAGCTGGAAGCTGGCAGAGTGCAAGAGCAACGCGACTGACGCCGAGTTGGCCGGTCTACCGCAACACATTCCGCAGTGGTTGCGTTCGATCGCAGCATTCGCTCTCGTCATTGGAGTGATCAGCACTGTTTGCCAGGTATTAATGTTACGGTTCAGTATTCCACTCGCCCAGGCGCACTTGCGCGCGGTTCACGATCCGCACGCTGGCAGAATGCCTCATAACGCCTACATCTCTGCCATCGGCTATGCCCAGCTTGACGGTTTGATTCCCCGCGATGCGATCGTGCAATTCAACCCTGACGCCGAACCGTACCGGCAGTCCAGGGATTTGCTTGAAATCGACCATCAAGCGGCATTGGTTGTAGACAAGCCGTATTGTGGGGCCGAACTCGGGGGCGATCCCAGCGGCTGCCCCACCATGGCTGCCGCCATCGATTCGCTTTTCAGCGGCGCCACAGCGGAGCATGCACGCACGGTCTGCCGACAATTCGGAATTCAATATCTCGTGGTCCGCGTGTACGACCCTGCTTGGAACGACAAGTCTGGATGGGTGTGGACGCTCAAGCCTGTGGTCGAAGATCCCGAATTCCGGGCATTGGACTGCCGTAGATAATCTTGACACCAGATGACTTCCGCGTTCGTCCAATCGCAAGGCCTATGCTACACTTCTGGTCGATACCATCAACCATCAGCGTGTTTCATTCCGCATACAGCGCGAGGTGAGCAGAATGCCCAAGCTCATCACCATCCTGACTCCCTGCTACAACGAGGAGGCGAACGTTCGCGAGGTACATCGGCGTGTGCTTGAACTGGCGGGCTGCCTGCCCCAATACCGGTTTGAGCACCTTTTTATCGATAATTCCTCTACGGATTCCACCGTCGAGATCCTGCGCGAGATGGCTCGAGAGGACTCGACGGTCATGGTCATCGTGAATGCACGTAATGTTGGGGCAGACCGCTCAGGGATGCATGCCTTTCTGCAAGCGCAAGGTGACGCAGTTGGCAGCCTTGCTGCCGATCTTCAGGACCCTCCGGAGCTTTTTGTCGAGATGATCCGTGAATGGGAGAATGGCTATCCGATTGTAGCCGGGATCAAGAACACGAGCGACGAGAACGGCCTGATGTACGGTATTCGGACTGCGTATTACCGGATCGTCGCCCGGCTGACCAACGTGAAGGTCCTCGAGCATTTCACGGGATTCGGGCTCTACGATCGGTCTGTGATTGAGGAAATCCGCACCCACTTCCGAGATCCGTATCCATATTTTCGGGGAATGATTGCCGAAATCGGATTACCCATTGCGAAGGTCTATTACAACCAGAA